>DASWKD010000240.1:0-2768 GCA_036396815.1 Actinomycetota bacterium
GTTGTTCGTGAGCAGGCGCATACCGCGGACCCCCAGGTCGTAGAGGATCTGGGCCCCGATCCCGTAGTCCCGGAGGTCGGGAGGGAACCCGAGCTCCGCGTTGGCCTCCACGGTGTCCTTGCCCTCCTCCTGGAGGGAGTAGGCCCGGAGCTTGTGGGTCAGCCCGATGGCCCGGCCCTCGTGGCCCCGGATGTACAGAACCACACCCCGGCCCTCGGCGGCGATCTTCGACAGGGCGTCGTCGAGCTGTGTGCCGCAGTCGCAGCGTCGGGATTGGAACACGTCCCCGGTCAGGCACTCCGAGTGTGCCCGGACCAGGATGTCCCGGCCGTCGCCGATCTCGCCCATCACGAAGGCCACGTGGGTGCTCCCGTCCACCAGGCTCTGGTAGGCGTGAGCGGTGAACTCGCCGTAGATGGTGGGGATCCTGGCCTCGGCGTCCTTGCGGACCAGCTTCTCCTTGCGGCGGCGGTGCTCGATCAGGTCGGCGATCGAGATCAGCTTGAGCCCGTGCTCCCGGGAGAAAGCCACCAGGTCGGGGAGGCGGGCCATGGTGCCGTCGTCGTTCACCAGCTCGCACAGCACCCCGGCCGGGTACAGCCCGGCCATGCGGGCCAGGTCCACGGCGGCCTCGGTGTGGCCGGCCCGCTTCAGGACCCCTCCCTCTCGGTACCGGAGGGGGAAGATGTGCCCCGGCCGCATCAGGTCCTCGGCCTTGGTCTCCGGATCGACCAGGGAGCTGATGGTGGCCGCCCGGTCCGCGGCGGAGATCCCCGTGGTGGTGCCTCGGATGGCGTCCACGGAGATGGTGAACGCGGTCCGCTGGACGTCGCTGCTGTCGGCCACCATCAGCGGGATGTTGAGCTGGTCCAGCCGCTCCCCGATGACCGGCATGCAGATCACGCCGCTGGTGTGACGGACCATGAACGCGATGGTCTCCGGGGTGACCTTCTGGGCCGCCATGATCAGGTCGCCCTCGTTCTCCCGATCGGCGTCGTCCACCACGATCACGATCTTGCCGTCGCGGACGTCGTCCACCGCCGCCTCGATCGAGGCGAACACCGTCTCCTCCTGCACGTCTTCTCTCATCCGTCCCTCCGGGCCAGCTTCTCCAGGTACTTCGACACGATGTCCACCTCCAGGTTCACGCGGTCCCCGGGCCGCCGTTCCCCCAGCGAGGTCACGGCCAGGGTGTGGGGCACCAGGGCCGCGTCGAACCGGTGGTCGTGGGTGGCGGCCACGGTCAGGCTCACCCCGTCCACGGTCACCGATCCCTTCTCCACCACGTAGCGCTCCAGGTCGTCCGGAAGTGCCACCCGGAGCGTCCCGTCCGGTTCGACGGCCAGCACCTCTCCCACGCCGTCCACGTGGCCCTGCACCAGGTGGCCGCCCAGCCTGGTGCTGAGCGTCACCGGCCGCTCCAGGTTGACGGGGTCGCCGGGCGAGAGATCGCCGAGCGTGCTCCGGGCCAGGGTCTCTGCGGCCAGGTCGAACGACAGGCCCTCCTCGTCGCGCTCCACCACCGTGAGGCACACCCCGCTCACCGACACGGACGCCCCCACGTCCGAATCCGGGAGGACGGCCCGGCACGACACGGACAGACGCATGCCCGCCGGCCGGCGCTCCAGAGCCCGGACCCGCCCCCGCTCCTCAACGATCCCCGTGAACATCCGCCACCACCTTCAGGTCGTCGCCGAACCGTTCCACCGACCGCATCCGCAGGCGCACGGCCTCGCCGATCGTGGGCATGCCCCCGCCCATCAGGACCGAGGGAGCGCTCTCCCCGCCCACCAGGATGGGAGCGATGAAGATCACCACCCGATCCACCACATCCCGGGCCACGGCCTCCCAGGCCAGGGTGGGCCCGCCCTCGATCAGGACGTGCTGCACGTCGCGCTTGCCCAGCGCTTGGAGGAGGTCCGGCAGGGGGATCAGACCGGAGCCGGCGTCGTCCAGCACGAGGACATCCGCGCCGGCGTCCCGCCAGGCCTGGCGGCGAGGGGCAGGCGCGTCCTCGGTGGTGGCCACCAGGGCATGCGGGTCCGCGAACACCTGGTGGGTGGGGGGAACGATCCCCCGGCCGTCGACCACCACCCGGAGCTTGGGGGGGCCGTCGTACGCGGGATCGCGCACGGTCAGCGAGGGGTCGTCCCGGAGGGCGGTGCCGGCCCCCACCAGGATGGCGTCGGCCTCGGCCCGCATCCGGTGGACCTCGGCCCGGGCCCGTTCCCCGGTGATCCACCGCGAGGATCCGTCCCGGGCCGCGGCTTTGCCGTCCAGCGACGCGGCCATCTTCAGGGTCACGTAGGGCAGGCCCGTCCGGGCGTGCTTCAGGAAGGCCCGGTTGAGCTCGACGGCCTCCGCCTCCAGGACGCCGGTCGGGACCTCGATCCCGGCCTCCCGCAGGAAGGCCAGGCCCCGGCCGTCCACCTGGGGATTGGGATCGGTCACCGCGACGAAGACACGTGCCACGCCGGCCTGGGCGACCCGGGGGGCGCAGGGAGGGGTCCGGCCGTAGTGGATGCAGGGCTCCAGGGAGACGTACAGGTCCGCGCCCCGGGCCCGGTTCCCCGCGGCGTCCAGAGCCTGGACCTCGGCGTGGGCCGTGCCTGGACCGCGGTGCCAGCCCTCCCCCACGATCCGGCCGTCGCGGACCACCACCGCCCCGACCATGGGGTTGGGGCTCACCCTCCCCCGGCCGCGCTCCGCCAGGTCCAGCGCCCGGCGCATGTGTTCGTCGCTCATGCCCCTTCCGTCCGTTCGGGGGG
>DASWKD010000241.1:0-5864 GCA_036396815.1 Actinomycetota bacterium
CTTCCGCCCGTCGCCGTTCGGTGAGAAGGCCCGCGTCACCGAGAGGGAGATGGCCGCCTCCTGGGCCCCGGCCGTGGACGAACGCGGAGCGGTCACCGCCAGTGCCGCGATCAGGGCGATGGTCGGTGTCCGGATCATCACGATGTCACGGTAGGGGCTCGCTCGGACGCGGTCCATGGCTCTTCCGGGCCATCATGGCCCCCGGGGCTGCCATGTTGACGCCCCGGCGGCCCGGGCGTACCCTGTAGGTTACCGACGGGTAGGTACTGCGTTCCCGACGAGGAGGTCCCATGCGCGAGGCAGTGATCGTCGAAGCGGTCAGGACGCCGGTGGGCCGCAAGGCCGGCCGGCTCTCGGGCTGGCACCCGGTGGACCTGCTGGGGGAGGTGCTGAAGGCCGCGGTGGAGCGGACCGGCATCGATCCGAGCACGGTGGACGACCACATCGCTGGATGCGTGTCGCAGACCGGCGAGCAGGGGATCAATATTGCCCGGAACGCCTGGCTGTCGGCCGGCCTGCCCGAGGAGGTCCCCTCGACCACGATCGACCGGCAGTGCGGCTCTTCACAGCAGGCCGCGCACTTCGCCGCCCAGGGCGTGATGGCCGGGACCTACGACCTGGTGGTGGCCAGCGGGGTCGAGCACATGACCCGGGTCCCGATGGGCGTCACCGCCTCCCAGGGGCCGGGCTTCCCGTTCAGCCAGCAGCTGATGGATCGGTACGAGGGCGGCCTGGTGCCGCAGGGCGTGTCGGCGGAGATCATCGCCGAGCGATGGGGACTGTCGCGGGAAGAGTTGGACGGGTTCGGCCTGCGCAGCCACCGGCGGGCCGCCGCGGCCATCGACGATGGCCGGTTCCACCGGGAGATCCTGCCCATCAAGGTGGAGGGGCAGGACGGCAGCGAGCTGTTCGAGCACGACGAGGGCGTCCGCCGCGAGACCTCGCTGGAGAAGATGGCCACCCTGCCCACGCCGTTCAAGGAAGACGGCGTGGTGACCGCGGGGAACTCCAGCCAGATCTCCGACGGCGCCGGCGCCGTGGTCATCACCCATCCCGAGCGGGCCAGGGAGCTGGGCCTGCGGCCCCGGGCCCGGCTCCACTCGTTCGCCCTGGCCGGCGTGGACCCCATCGTCATGCTGACCGGCGTCATCCCGGCCACCCGCAAGGTGCTGGACCGGGCCGGCCTGACGCTGGAGGACATCGAGGTCGTGGAGATCAATGAGGCCTTCGCCTCCGTGGTCCTGGCCTGGAAGAAGGAGCTGGACATCCCCGACAACTGGTTCGAAGAGCACGTGAACCCCAACGGAGGGGCCATCGCCGTGGGTCACCCCCTGGGCGCCAGCGGGGCCCGGCTGATGACCTCGCTCCTCCATGAGCTGGAGCGGCGCGAAGCCCGGTTCGGGCTCCAGGTGATGTGCGAGGGCGGGGGCATGGCCAACGCCACCGTGCTCGAGCGCTTGTAGCACCGCGTACACTGGAGTCATGCTTCGGATGGTGGTGGCCATCGTGTTCGGGATGGTCATCCTGTGGATCGGCGCGGCCGTGGTCCGGGCCGTGGCCTCGCTCCGGCCCAAGGAGCAGGGCCCGGCCGAGCCGGAGGACGTGGCCGAGCTCGATGTGCTCTTCGTGTGCCTGGAGTGCGGCACGGAGTTCAAGGTGGAGCGCCTGGGCGAGCTCCAGGTCCCCAGGCACTGCGGCGAGCAAATGCGGGTGGAGCAGCGCCCCCGGCTCTAAGGACCCCCCCCATGGGCCGGCCCAGAGCTTTTTCCACAGTGTGGAAACACCTGGGGATAATTACCGGGATGTGATTCGCTACCGGAGCCGGGTGGCCGCCCCGAACCCCACGGCGATCATGCCCAGGCCGATCCACAGGTACAGGTTGCGGGCCTGGCCACCGGTCCCCGGGATCAGCCCCAGGTAGTTCAGCACGATGACCAGGACCCCCGCGAACAGGATCGACAGGATCACCGGGGCCACCCACCGCGGGCTGGGCCTGGGCTTGGGCGGCGAGGGCGCCTGGTACCTGCTCCGCTTGGACTTGGACTTCGGCACGGTTCCTCCGTTCGGGGCCCGCCTATGATACCCGCATGGCGCGCTCGTCCTCTCGGGTGGCCGTCCCCGTGGCCGCCGGCCTCCTGGGGTTCCTGGCCGTGCTGGCCGCGTCCCAAGGCTCCCTGCCCGACCGGGGGGCCCGGCGGCTGGAGCTGGCCGACCTGATCCGGGACCAGGACCGGCGGGTCAGCACGCTGCGACGCGACCTGGCCGACCTGACCGTGAACCTCGACGAGCTGTCCGCCGGGGTGCAGGACCTGGACCGGACCACGGGAACCCTGGGACGGCAGGTGCGCCAGCTTTCCATCCGGTCCGGCACGGCCGCCCTCCGGGGCCCCGGCGTGGTGGTGATCCTGGACGACAGCGACGCTGGACGCTCTCCGACCGGCGATCCCAATGATCTCATCGTCCACGAGCAGGACATCCAGACCGTGGTCAACGCGCTGTGGTCCTCGGGCGCGGAGGCCGTGGCCATCAACGGCGAGCGGCTGACCGGAGCGTCGGCCGTGCGGTGCGCCGGGAACACCCTCCTGCTCCACGGGAGGGTGCACAGCCCGCCCTATCGGATCGAGGCCATCGGCGATGACGCTGCCCTGGAGGAGGGGCTGGGCACCCGTCCCGGCATGGACCGCCTGCACGCCGCGGTGAGCGCGTTCGGCCTGAGACTGCAGGTCCGGGTGGCCGATGTGCGCATCCGAGCCGGTGGACCGGCCCCGGGCCTGGAGCTGGCGGAGCCCGCATGATCGGCTTCCTGCGCAAGCGCCAGCCGGGCCACCCCGCCCTGGCGTTCCTGTACTGGGTGGCCCTGCTGCTGGTGGTCCTTGCCGCGCTGTTCACCGCGTTCTGGTTCCTGGACGCGTACCTGCCCGGGGAGGGGATGTTCTGACCGAGGAGATCTGCGCCACGGATGCTTACGCCAGCCAGGTCCAGGCCACGGTCCGCGAGGTCCGTCCGGAGGGCGTGGTCCTGGATCGCACCGTGTTCTACGCGCGGGGCGGCGGCCAGCCCGGTGACCGGGGATGGCTGCGGTGGGAGGACGGCGCGGCGGCCGTCACCGACACCGTGCGCGCGGGGGGCGTGCCGGTCCATGTGGTGGAGGGCGACGTGCCCGCTCCGGACGCAGCGGTTCGGGGGGAGATCGACTGGGAGCGCCGCCACCTGGCCATGCGCATCCACACCGCCCTCCACGCTATGTCCGGCATCGTGTGGCGCGACTATGGAGCGAAGACCACCGGGGGCAACATGGAGCCTCCGGAGGCCCGGATGGACTTCGAGCTGGAGCACATGTCGGCGGCGTTCGGCCAGGAGGTGGAGGACAAGCTCAACGCCGCGCTGGCCCAGGACCATGCGGTGCAGGTCCTGTTCCTGCCCCGAGACCGGGCCCTGGCCGACCCCGACCTTATCCGGACCAAGGTCAACCTGATCCCGGAGCACGTGGACCCGATCCGCATCATCGACATCCAGGGGCTGGACAAGCAGGCCGACGGAGGGACGCACGTCCGGTCCACTGCGGAGGTCGGCGAGGTGCGGGTGATCAAGACCGACAGCAAGGGCAAGGGCTTCAAGCGCATCCGCATCCGCCTGGCATGAAGCCTCCCCGGCGGGTCCCCCTCCGGACGGACCGTCTGGAGCTGTGGCCGGTGGAGGAGCGGTGGGCCCAGGCCCTGTGGGAGGCGGCGGAGGCCTCCCTCCTCGAGATCAGCCCCTGGATGCCATGGGCCCGCCGGGCCAGCCGGAGGGAGACACAGCGCTTCTGCGGGGCCTCCCGGGCGGCCTGGTCGGAGGGACGGACCTTCGACTTCGTGTGGCTGGATGGCGGCCGCGTGGTGGGGGCGGGGGGGGTCGAGTTCCATGACCCCGACACGCGGTGCGGCGAGGTGGGGTACTGGGTCCGCACCGATGCCGCCGGGAACGGCCTGGGCACCGAGGGGACGGCCGCCATGGTGCGGTTCGGCTTCGAGCAGGTGGGCCTGCACCGGGTGGAGCTCAAGGCGGGCGTGGAGAACCGCGCGAGCCGCCGGGTGGCCGAGAAGCTCGGGTTCACCCTGGAGGCCGAGCGCCTCCGGGACTCGGGCCTGGGTGCCGGCGGCTATTACGACGGCGCCCTGTACGCGCTGGTGGAGACCGACCCCAGGCCCTAGCCGGGACGGATGTCCAGGCGGTGCAGGGTCGCGGCATCCACGGCTGTACGGGTGAACGGCAGAGGGTGGAGCCGCCCCTCCGACCACAACGGAAGCTGGTCCTTGAAGTGAGGGCTCACCGGGTTGCCCGACTGGCCCAGGGTCAGGACGCTGCGGCTGGCGTCCCAGTCCGAGGGGTCGAGGACCTGCCGCCAGGACGGAAGCACGGCTACGGAGTAGGGCACCCCGGGCTCGAACAGCGCCTGGAGGACGGTCTGGTCGTCCCCGCCCATGTCCACGGAGCCCGCCGTGAACAGCTCCGCGCAGTACGGGACCACGGCCAGCTGGGAGGCGAACGTGGCCCGGTGGATCCCCCCCCACCGCCAGGGCCGGTCTCCGAATCGCTGGGCCAGCTCGTCCAGGGCGGCGTCCAGGGCCCGGAGCACGGCGGCGTCCCGCGCCGGGGCGCCCTCCCACCAGGGAGCCACGGGGAAGGCCAGGAGGCCGGGGAGCGCCCTGTGCAGGAACCCGTTCGACCACTGGCGCCGGGCGTAGGCATGGGTGAAGAGCTCCTCCCCGAGGTGCGGGAGCAGGACCTCCCGGGCCAGACGGGCGCACCACACCTGGTACAGGGCCGCGGCGGCGGAGTCGCCGGCCAGGTCGCCGTCCCACGCTTCCAGCATGGCCAGGGCGGTCTTGTGGTCCTCGCTCTCCGGCTGCACCGACAGGAGGCCCGGCAGGACCTGGGGAACCGACAGAGACACGGTGTCCATCTGGATGCCGGCGAAGCCATCCCGGTCGTGGGTGGGCCGCTCGGCCAGGAGCTGGGCGATGCGCCGGGCCCGAAACGGAGGCAGGAACTCCTTGCCGATCAGGTGGGGATAGGCGTCGTCGTGAGGCCGGTTGTTGGCGGTGACCAGGAAGCCCTGGGGAGGGTCGAAGGCCCGGGGAAGATCCTCGAACGGGATCCAGCCGTCCCACTCGTAGGCCGGGTCCCACCCGGGGGCGGGCATCGTGCCGTCCCATCCATGGCGCACCGGATACCGGCCGGTGAGCTGGTAGCCGATGTGCCCGTCCACGTCCGCATACACCGCGTTCTGCCCGGGGCAGTCCCACCGGGACAGCGCGGCCCGGAACGAGGCCCAGTCCGACGCGGTGTCCAGGTCCAGGATCACCGAGGGCTGGACGCCGTGATCCTGCCCGGTCCACCGCAGGGCGTAGGGATGGGTGATGCCGCCCTCCACGACCTGCGGGCTGGCGATGCCGATCGTGTAGGAGTCCAGCAGGGGACCGTGGCGGGTCTGGGCGACCTCCAGGACCTCGGGCTCCGCGCGGCCCCGGACGGGGATCTCCTCGCGGTGGACGGTGAGCGGCTCCCACGTGTCGCCGTGGCGGGCCTTCGTGCCGTCGGGGGAGAGGCGCTCCGCGTACAGGTCCTGGGTGTCGCCCTCGACGTTGGTGAACCCCCAGGCGATCCGCTGGTTGTGGCCGATGATCACGCCCGGGGAGAACGGGAAGGACACACCGGCCACGTCGATGCCCGGGGCCACCAGGTGAACCTCGTACCAGGCCGCGGGGAGCTGGGTGGCCAGGTGGGGGTCGTTGGCCAGCAGGGGCATCCCGGTGGCCGAGCGGGCCCCGGCCACCACCCAGGCGTTCGAGCCCTGGCCGGAGGGTGGGAGCCACGCCCCG
>DASWKD010000242.1:0-2957 GCA_036396815.1 Actinomycetota bacterium
CGGTCCCCTGGCACACGGACGGCCGTTCGCTCCTCGACCCCTCGACCGACCGAGGGCCCGTGAAGTCGGTGATCGTCTACCGGGACCGGGAGCCCGAAGGGACCCTCCGCATCACGGTCGCCGAAGGCCAGCGGCGCCTCCGGGCCGAGGCCTTCGTGCCGCAGGCCCGGCTTCGGGACCCGGCGATGTGGGCCTACAGCGTGGGCCCCGGCGCTCCCCACATCGGCCGGCCGGTGTCGCGGTACACGGCCGGCCCTCCGTGGCCACGGCCGGCAGACGTGGAGCTACCCGGCGACCTGGGCTCCGTGGACCCGGAGCAAGGTCCGTTGCCCGCCTTCGTGTGGGGAACCCTGGCCGCCCCGGAGGAGACGGGCGGCAGGCCGCTGGTCATGGCCCTGAACGGCAGGATCGCCGCGGTCTCCCCCCTGTGGACCCAGGACGGGCGGGGCCGCTTCGCAGGACTGCTCCCTGAGCACTTCTTCCGGCCGGGCCGCAACGACCTTCGCCTGTTCGTGCTGGATAGCGGGACGCTGCGGCCGGTGACCTTTCCACGGCGGTAGGTGCCGTCGGCCTACCACGGATGGACCCGGGGCTTCCCTTCGACTACCATCCCGTCCATCTGCACATCTCGGACACGCACCGTTGCGCCATCGGCCGGGTGGGAAGCGCCGTGCCGTGTGGCTGAGAGCGAGATGACCGGTTGACCCTCCGAGACCAGCTCGGCGGAGGCGTGTTCGCCCTGGTGCGCCGGATCTGGCAGAAGAAGGTCGTCGGGCCCATCAAGTACCGGTCCCCCACCGGCTACGACGCTGCCCGGTTCTGGAACGATCGCTACCGGCGGCACGGGGCCACGCTGCAGGGGTCTGGGCAGGAACGTCTGTCTGAAGAGGAGAACCGCGCGGCCTACGTACGTTTCGCACGAACACTCGTGGAGTACGTCCGACGAGCAGGAGCGGACCTGGGCTCCGCGCGCGTCCTGGACATCGGATGCGGGCAGGGCTTCTACGCCCAGGTCCTGGCCGACCAAGGAGTCACCGACTACACCGGCCTGGATATCGCTGACGTCCTGTTCGACGAGCTGCGCGAACGGTTCCCCGGCTTCCGGTTCTTCCAGAACGACATCAGCCAGGATCCGGTCGACGGAACGTACGATCTGATCATCATGATCGACATGATCGAGCACCTGGTGACATCCGAGGCGCTGCTCGCAGCCATGAAGACGGTGCGCAGCGCCATGGCTCCGGAGGGCCTCCTGCTGATCGGCCCGCTGCCCGAGCGGCCCACCCGCGAGCTGTTCTACATCCATTTCTGGACCATCGAAGAAGTGAGGCAGCGCCTGCCCGATCTCGACATGTTGAGGCCCGATCCGTTCCGCACGGGCCACCTGGTCGGGTTCAGGGATCGGTCCGCCTAGCCGGCGATCTCGGCCGCCGTCCGGAAGGCCAGCGGCCGGAGCACGTCACCCTGGACCACGAAGAGCTCGAGCGTGTTCCGGCCCGGGCGGAAGAAGGCCTCGGGCGTGAGGACGGCGAAGGCGCGGTCGTCCTGGCCCTTGGTGAACAGCGACGACACACCCCCCACCCGGCCGTTCACGGCCACGGCCACCAGGGGCTCCGGCCCGCTCCCGGGCAGCCGGCCCCACACGAAGGCGGGGAGCGGACGCGAAGGATCCACGTTGCGGAACCGGCCCCTCGTCCGGGGGAGGTCGAGCTCCGCCCGCCCCGGCCAGGGCGCTCTCACGGTGAGGTCGGCCACGCGCTCCCCCACCAGCCGGGCGCCGGGGCCGACCCGGTAGGGCCACAGCGCGGGATCCCGCGTGGGGGCCTCCGGGGCGAATGCCTCCAGCACCATACGTTCCCGGGCCCGGGTGATCTCCCCTGGCCCCAGGGTGAAGGGCACGTGGCCGATCACGGTCTTGGCCGGGCCGTCGTCCCCCTCCCGGAGCATCGTCCGTCCGTCGGTCCGCCACGGGATCCGGACCCCCAGCACGTCGGCGATCGTGGGGAGCAGGTCGGGGGCCATCAGGTTCCGGTCGTCCACCGCTCCCTCCCGCTGGCCGGGGTACTTGATCAACAGGGGCGGCCACAGGATCTCGTGCTGGTTCTCCTCGTTGGGCTCTCGCCACTGCCGGCCGGGGTGCAGGCCCAGACCGTGGTCGGCGGTGACGATGACCAGGCTGCGGTCGTACAGGCCCGTGGACCGGAGGCGGTCCAGCAGGCGCCCGATCAGCCCGTCGACGTATTGGACCTGGAGCAGGTGGCGCTGGCGGGTGAGCTGGACCGGCCAGGCCTCGTCGCTCCATCGGGCCGGGGTGTTCCCCCGCTTGATCACCGGCAGGTCCCGCAGGCCGCCCAGCCGCCGGTACGTGGCTCCCGAGGGGAAGCGCAGCCACGGCGTGTGGGGCAGGAGCTCGTGGGCGTAGTACAGGCCGGGCCGGGCATCGCTCCCCCCTAGCGCGGCCAGGAGGTCGGCCAGCGGCGTCTCGTCGGTGGCATGGCCCTGTCCCCCGGCGGCAGGCGAGGGGCCCGTGGTCTGGGCGAACTGCGCGGTGATGTCCCGGGTGATGGGGCCGGGGAACGAGAGGTCCTTCCAGATGCCCGCCGCGTCCCAGAGCAGCGGCGGGAGCGCCGACGGGGCCCGGCGCCGACCTGCCGTGGCCGAGATGGCAGGGTCGTCGCACAGCCGGGCGGGGCACAGGCCGGTGACCGGCTCGTACACGTGGAGGCGGTGACTGCCGGACAGCAGGGTGAACAGGGTGTTCGGGTAGTCGATGGCCAGGGCCTGCTTGTCCCGGTCCCGGCCCAGCTGCCCGGTGAGGAGCGTGGGGATCGAGAAGAACGTGGACGGGTCGGTGACCGTGTAGTTCCGGTACCACGTGGCGGCCGAGGCGAGCTCGGCGAAGCTCGGGTACAGCCGGTCGTTGATCCGTCCCCGGCGGTCGAGGAGGGATCCCAGCG
>DASWKD010000243.1:0-4377 GCA_036396815.1 Actinomycetota bacterium
CCTCCAGCGCCTCCGGACCGGCGATCGCGGTGGGGACGCCGGTGACCTCGGCCAGGCCGGCGGCCTCGCCGGCCACGGCCCGGGCCCGGTCCCGGACCAGGCGGGCCGGGGCCAGGACCACCGCCGGGCCCTCCGCGAACAGGTCGCGGATCAAGGGCATGTCCTCGAACAGGAGCGGCGCGGCCCCCTCCATCCCCTCGAACACCAGCCCGTCGGCCAGCCGGGCAAGCGCGTCGCGCGTCGCGCCCCCGCTCCGGCGGAGGGCCCGCTCGGCCCGTTCGCGCACGTCCTCCGACGGGAGCAGCTCGCGCACCGGATGGATCACCACCTCGCCGATCAACCCCACCGAGGTCTGGGTGGAGGCGGAGAACTCCCGGAGCTTCTCGATCTCGTCGCCGAAGAACTCCACGCGGACCGGGCGGAGGCCGGTTCCGGGGAACACGTCGAGGATGCCGCCCCGGACCGCCAGCTCGCCGCGGTGCATGACCAGATCCGTTCGCTCGTACCCCAGGCCGGTCAGCCGCTCGGCCAGCGCATCGGGGGCCAGCTCCTGACCCGCGGCGATGGCCAGCGGTTCGGTCTCGCCCAGCGTGGGGACCACGTGCTGGAGGGCGGCCACGACGGGGGCCACCACCACGAGCGGGCCCTTGGCCCCGCGAGCGGCGCGGGCGGCCCGGGCCCGGCGCGCCGCGATCTCCGGCGCGGGGCTGATCCCTTCGCCCGGGAGCGCTTCCCAGGCCGGGAACACCAGCGCGCGGCCCTCGGCCAAGAAGGAGGCGGCGGCCGCCGCCAGCCGCGCGGCCTCCCGGGGACCGGGGGCCACCACCAGCACCGGGCGCTCCAGGGCCTCGGCCAGGGCGGCCGCCACGTAGGGGAAACCGGGCGCCTCGACCCGTGCGGCCCGGGGCGGGTCGTCAGCCAGCAGGGCCTGGAAGGCCTCGCTCTCGATCAGCGGTTGGAGCAGGGCTCGCATGGTCCTCCGGACAGCACGGAAAGGCCGAGGTCACCGTGACCCGGCCTGTCCCCCGATGATACGGCCGGTCAGGCGGCTGGACCGCGATTGAAGCGGTCCTGGGCGGCGGGCAGACCGTCGCGGATCAGCGCCTCCACCGCGTCGGCAGCGGTCTCCACCATCAGATCCGCTCCCTCGCGCTCGCGCTTGGCGAAGGCCTGGAGCACATAGTCGGCGGGGTCCTGGCGGCCGGGTGGCCGCCCCACCCCCAGCCGGATGCGATGGAAGCCGGGGTCGCCCAGCGAGCCGACCAGGGACCGCAGCCCGTTGTGGCCCGCGGTCGACCCGCCACGCTTGAGCTTGAGGGCGCCGAACGCAAGGTCGATCTCGTCGTGGATCACCACCATCCGATCGACGCCGACCTTCCGCTTGCGGGCGAACGAGGCCACCGGCGGGCCGGACACGTTCATGAACGAGAGCGGGCGGAGGAGCCACACCGGATGGCCGTCGAGCTTCCCCTCCGCCGCATCGGCCTGGAGGAACCGGACCTTGCGCAGGCGCTCCCCCCATCGCTGCGCCAGGAGCTCCACCACTCGGGCGCCGATGTTGTGACGGGTGGATGCGTACCGTTCGCCGGGGTTGCCCAGCCCGACCACGAGCCAGGCGCTCACGGAGAGGGGCTAGCCCTCTTCGCCGCCCCCGCCTTCGGCGGGAGCCGGGCCACCCTCGCCCTCGGGGGCACCCTCGGCGGGAGCTTCGCCCTCCGGGACCTCTTCGCCCTCGGGGACCTCGCCCTCCTCGACCTCGGGCTCCTCCACCTCGAGCACCGGCGGCGGGATCACCGAGACCAGGGTCTCCTCGGGCTCGTTGAGGATCGTCACGCCGTCCGGCGGCGCCACGGAGCCCACCGTGATCGAGTCCCCGATCTCCAGGCCGGTGATGTCGGCCTCCAGGGACTGGGGGACGTTCGTGGGCAGGCACTCCACACGGAGCTGGAACAGGTGGGTCTCCACCACGCCGCCGGCCTTCTGGCCCGGCGAATCGCCCACCACGTGGACGGGGACCTCGACCTGGATGGCCACGTCGCGGCGGATCAGCAGGAGGTCCACGTGCATCAGCGTACCTCGGACGATGTCCCGCTGGAGCTCTCGGGGCATCGTGAGGTACTCCTCACCGTCCAGCCTGAGATCGATCAGGACGTTGAGGCCGGCGTCGGTGTGCAGGGCGTGCCACAGCTCCCGCTCATCCACTGAGAGGTGGTGGGTCTCCAGCTCCGGGCCGTACAGCACGGCGGGAACCCGGCCCTTGGCCCTGAGCTTGCGGGCCACGCCCTTCCCCGATCCTTCACGAGGGTCGGCGGTCAGCTTGACTTCCATCGAGGATCCTCCGAGTGGTCCGGCGGAACATCGTAGCAGGTGAGCGGCCCCGTGAAGAACCAGCTCCCTCCCACCGCTATCCTGCTCCGCGTGGCCGACGACCGGGACGACGCACCTGCTCCCCTGCCCTCCCGGCGGGCCCGTGCGGCGGCGCGGGTCCGGGGGCTGGCCATCGACCTGACCCCGCTCCGGATCTCCCGGGACTTCCGCATCCTGTGGTGGGGGGAGCTGGTCTCCCACACCGGGCGCCACATCACCGTGGTCGCCCTCCCGTACCAGGTCTACCTCCTGACGCGGTCCCCGCTGGCGGTGGGGCTCATCGGTCTGGTCCAGGTGGCCCCGCTGATCGTGTTCTCGATCATCGGCGGGGCCATCGCCGACGCCGTGGACCGGCGGAAGCTCCTGGCCTGGACCCAGGTGGGGCTCGCTTCTTCCTCGCTCATGCTGGTCGGGGGGACCCTGGCGGGAGACCCGCCGCTGTGGTTCCTGTACGCCGCGGCCGGCCTGATCGCCGCGTTCACCGGCCTGGACGCCCCGGCCCGGACGGCAGCCATCCCGAACCTGGTCCCGAGGGACCGGCTGGCCTCGGCCATCGCCCTGAACCAGAGCCTGTTCCAGGCCTCGGACGTGATCGGCCCGGCGGTGGGCGGCCTGATCCTGGCCCGGTTCGGCCTGGTCTGGGCCTACGCGGTCGACGCGGCCACCTTCCTGGTGGCCCTGGGCACGGTCCTGGCCCTCCGCCCCCTCCCCCCGAAGCACGAGGGAGGATCGCCGGCCCGGGGCTGGGGGGCCATCCGGGAGGGGTTCTCGTACCTCCGCGGCCGCCGGGTCCTGCAGTCCACGTTCTGGATCGACCTCAACGCGATGGTGTTCGGCATGCCGAGGGCCCTGTTCCCCGTCCTTGCCCTGGAGCGGTACGGCGTGGGCCCGGTGGGGCTGGGCTTCCTGTACTCGGCGGCGGCGGCCGGGGCGCTGGTGGGCCTGCTGGCATCGGGATGGGTCGGGGCGGTCCGGCACCAGGGCCGGGCCGTGCTATGGGCGGTGGCCCTGTGGGGGGCGGCCATCGTGGGGTTCGGGCTCTCTGAGGTGTTCTGGCTGGCTCTGGTCTTCCTGGCCGTGGCCGGGGGGGCCGACGTGATCAGCGCGGTGTTCCGGTCCACGATCCTCCAGGAGCGCATCCCCGATCGCCTGCGCGGGCGGCTGTCCTCGATCCACTTCGCGGTGGTGGTTGGAGGACCTCGGCTGGGCGACGTGGAGGCCGGCGTGGTGGCCCACCTGCTGTCGCCGACGATCTCCGTGGTCAGCGGGGGAGTGGCCTGCATCGCCGGGGTGGGCCTGGTCGCGCTGCTGTTCCCCCAGCTGGCCCGGTACCACGCCGGCGAGGAGACGTGAACTAGTCGGCCAGCAGCTGGCCGAGGTCGTCGACGCCCAGCTCGTAGGCGTCGATCCCCAGCGATCGGGCCGTTCGGGCCAGCCGTCCATCTGCGGTGACCAGCGGGAGGCGCAGGCCCTTGGCCAGCGCGGCGTACGCGGCATCGTAGATCGTCAGCGAGCCGCGCAGGGACCAGGCTTCGGCGAGGAGGCCACCCGGCGTCACCGTCGCCAGCGGCAGCTGGCCCAGTCGCCGTATCGCACGATCACCGGCCTCTGGTGGAAGATCGCCGCGGAGCACGGCCCGCCGCGTCGCGCTCGCCACCTCCAGGAGGACGAGGTCCGGGGCGAGGAGCACGATGGGAGGTCGCCCTCGGAGGGCCTCGAACATCGGGTCGGCGGGACGCTCCCCGCCTCCGGGGGCAAGGAACCCGAAGACGGCCGAGGCGTCGACGACAAGCTCGCCGATCACCTCGAGTCGCGATCCTCGCGGATCAGCTCCGCTGCCGACGGCGAACCCGGCTTCATCGGGGTGCGCTCGGCGATGATCGCGTCGATCAGGTCCCCGTGCCCGCGAGCCCGCCGCTCCAGGTCCAGGGCCCGGCGGAGGAGCCGGATGGCCTCCTTCGTCACCGACGTGCGGTGCTCCCGGGCTCGCTCGTTCAGCTCATCGTAGAG
>DASWKD010000244.1:0-3560 GCA_036396815.1 Actinomycetota bacterium
CGGACGGACGCCACCCCGCGCTGTCGGAGCCGCTCCCCGCCTCGCTCACCCTGTTCGGGCCCCAGGACCTGGCCGGCGCCGCCGAAGGCCTCCGGATCGCGGTGATGGGCGCGTCGTCCGGCGGGGCCCGGTCCCTGGCCGGCCTGGTCGCCCCGGCCCTGGACGCCCCGGCCGCCGTGGTGTCCATCGCCAAGGGGCTGGAGCCGGAGACGGCCAAGCGGATCAGCGAGGTCTACGCCGAGGCCCTCCCCGGGGCCCCGGTGGTGGCCCTGTCCGGGCCCTCGCTGGCCCCCGAGGTGGCCGACGGCCTGCTGACCGCGGTGGCCATGGCCTCGGCCGACGCTGCGGCCCTGTCGGAGGCGGCCGGCGCGTTCCGCTCACCGGCGTTCCTGGTGGACGAGACCGACGACGTGGCCGGCGTGGAGATCTGCGGGGTGGCCAAGAACGTGGCCGCCATCGGGGCCGGGATCCTGGAGGGGCTGGGCCAGCACCGCCAGCAGGACCTGAAGAACCCCCGGGCCGCCCTGTTCACCCGGGCCGTGCAGGAGATGGCCACCCTGGTCGAGGCCCTGGGCGGCCGCCGGGAGACCGCGTTCGGCCTGGCCGGGATGGGCGACCTCCTGGTGACCAGCCTGGGCGGCCGGAACCGGCTGTACGGCGAGGCCATCGGGCTGGGCGCCGAGCCGGTCACTACACTGAAGGACATGATGGAACGCGGGCTCACCGTGGAGGGGGCCGATTCGGCGCACGACGTCCGGGCCCTGGCCGAGCGGGCCGGCCTGGACCTCCCCGTCCACCTGGCCGTGCACCGCGTGGTCCACGACGGAGCCCCGCCCACCGACATCCTGGAGGCGCTGCGATGAACGACAAGCCCGACCGCAACCTGGCCCTGGAGCTGGTCCGCGTGACCGAGGCCGCGGCCATGGCCGCCGGCCGGTGGGTGGGCCGGGGCGACAAGGCCGCCGCCGACCAGGCCGCCGTGGACGCCATGCGGCTGATGCTGGACACGGTGTCGATGGACGGCGTGGTGGTCATCGGCGAGGGCGAGAAGGACGAGGCCCCCATGCTGTACAACGGCGAGAAGGTCGGCAACGGCGACGGGCCCCCGGTGGACGTGGCCGTGGACCCGATCGACGGCACCACGCTGACCTCGAAGGGCATGGGCAACGCGCTGGCCGTGGTGGCCGTGGCCGAGCGGGGGACGATGTTCGACCCCGGCGCCGCGGTGTACATGGACAAGATCGCCGTGGGCTCGGAGGCCGCCGACGTGATCGACATCGACGCCGGCCCGGCGGAGAACGTACGCAAGGTGGCCAAGGCCAAGGGCATGCGTCCCGAGGACATGAGCGTGGTGATCCTGGAGCGCGACCGGCACGAGGACCTGGTCAAGGAGGTCCGCGGGGCCGGGGCCCGGGTGTTCTTCATCACGGATGGGGACGTGCAGGGAGCCATCGTGGCCGCCGCCCCCGAGCGGTCGGCCGACCTGCTGATGGGGATCGGGGGGACGCCGGAGGGCGTGGTGGCCGCGGCCGCGCTGAAGTGCATCGGCGGGGCCATGCAGGGCAAGCTGTACCCGCGCAACGACGGGGAGCGGCAAGCCCTGCTGGACGCCGGCCATGACCTGGACCGCGTGCTGACCACCGAGGACCTGGTCACCGGCGAAGAGGTGTTCTTCGCCGCCACCGGCGTCACGAACGGCGCCCTCCTCCGCGGCGTCCGGTACCGCCCCAACCAGGTCATCACCACGTCAATGGTCATGCGCGCCAAGTCCGGAACGGTGCGCTACGTCGAGGGGATCCACGAGCTCGAGAAGCTGATGCGCTTCTCCCAGATCGAATACCGCTGACGGCCGGGCAACCGACTTGCGGCATCCGGCCTAGCCCAAAGGTGTCACCTCGAATTGGGCCTCTTGGGGCATGGCGTAATCGGCTTGCTCGGCCTCATGGTGGGTGGATGCATCCCCGCCGTTCGCTGACCCTCGCTGTCCTGGTCACTCTCATCGGACTGACGCCCATCGCTGTCGACGTGGTCAGTCCGCGAGCGGCGGGCGCCGCGGTGTTCCCTCAGACCATCTGGGTCTCCCAGGACTGGCGGACCGAGCCCCCGACCCCGGGGGGCTCCAGAAGCGGGGAACAGCTCACCATGACCCCAGACGGCAACTTCGTCGTGTTCACCTCGTCGGCGTCGAACCTGGCGGCTGGCGCCTCCTTCGACAAGCAGATTTACGTGTTCGACGTGGCCCGGCGAAACATCGAGATGGTATCGGTCAGCTCAGATGAGGTCAAGGCCAACGACGAAGCCACCCATCCCGATATCTCCGATGACGGGCGCTACGTCGTCTTCCAGTCGGATGCCTCGAACCTCATCGGCGCCGGGCAGGACACCAACAACGTACGAGATGTCTTTCGCCGGGACCGAGCGCTCGGGACCACGGAGCGGGTGTCCATCCCGGAGGGGGGCGGGCAGACCACGAACTTCAGCTTCGGGCCATCGATCTCCGATGACGGGAACATCGTGGCCTTCGTCAGCCGCTCGCCGGGCATCGTCTCGGGCAAGACGTCGGTCGCCGACGACGTCATCGTCCGGGACATCTCCGCAGGGACCAATGAGTGGATCTCGTTCAAGCCCAACCCCCCATCGGGCAACCTCACCGGCGGAACAGGTCCCGAACTCTCCCCCACGGGCCGGTTCGTGGCCTTCAGCGCGAACACCGATTTCACCGTGGACAACGGGACCCCCAACAGCTTCGGGGACATCTACCTCCGGGACCGGCAGACCGGGTCCATCGAGCAGATCTCCCTGTCCTCATCGGAGACCGAGGGGAACAGCGCGGGCTCGCTGTCGATAGAGTCGTCCATCTCCGAGTCGGGACGGTACGTCGTGTTCCGCTCGGGAGCCCACGACCTGGTTCCCGATGATACGGCCTATAGCGACGTGTTCCTTCGGGATCGTGAGCTGACGACCACGGTCCGGCTGTCCCAGGTCGACGGCTCCACCGGCCCCAACGGGGACAGCGGCCATCCTTCGCTCACACCAGACGGCAGCGTAGTGGCCTACCACACCTACGCACAGAACCTTCTCCCACCGGGAGAGGTCGGCTTCGCCCAGGTCCTCCGCCATGATCTTGCCACCGGGACCCGGACCCGGGTGTCGCACTCGTACACGGGGTCGCTCCCCAACGCGGCCAGCTTCAACCCCATCATCTCCGCGGACGGGTCCCGCGTGGCCTTCATGTCCCACGCCAAGAACATCCTGCCCGGGGACACGAACAACACCTCCGACGTGTTCCTCCGAGACCTCGGCAATGCGTTCATCGTTTCGGAGTGGCAGCTGTACGGCTCGTGCGGCGGGGGCATCCATGCCGTGAACCCCAGCCAGTGCCAATCCGACCCGGTGAACTCGGCAACCGGATCCTTCACCCACCAAGAGACCGACGTCGTCCTCCCGGGGATCGGCCTGCCCTTCGGCTTCGCCCGGTTCTACAACTCGGCCGATCCCTCAGATGGCCCCCTGGGGGTGGGGTGGACGCACTCCTTCAACGTGTCCTTGGACATCGACAC
>DASWKD010000245.1:0-2100 GCA_036396815.1 Actinomycetota bacterium
CCCCTGGACCTCCACCAGGGCGATGGGCCCGGTGGCCAGGGTGCCGTCGGGGTGGACGATGGCGTCGTGCGAGTCCTTCCACCCCTGGTTGTCGAGGCCCCGGGGTGAGCGCTTGCGGTACTCCACATAGCCGTCGCCGTCGGCGTCGCCGTGGTCGTCGATCCAGGCCAGCGCGGCCAAGGCATTCGGCCACAGCTCGCGCACGGCGTCCAGGTCACCCGTCCACCGGTACGCGGCGGCCAGCAGGGACAGCCACAGCGGGGTGGCGTCCACCGTGCCGTAGTAGGGCGTGTGCGGGATCTCGCCCGTCCGGGCCAGCTCGCCGACCCGCATCTCGTGGAGGATCTTGCCGGGCTCCTCCTCGGTCCACTCGTCCTCCTTGGAGCCCTGATGGGCGGCCAGGCCCCGGAGCACGCTCCACGCGATCTGCGGGTTCACGGTCAGCGTCTGGTACGCGGTGATCAGTGAGTCCCGGCCGAACAGGGCCGAGAACCACGGGATCCCGGCGTCGATGTAGGACCTGCCGTCGTCGTCGGTCGAGGTCAGCATCCGCAGGTCGAGGATGGCCCGGTCCAGGAACCGCGACAGCTGGGGGTTGCTGGTCTTGAACCTGGTCCCCCGCTTGCGCCACGCCGTGTACTCGCGGGCCAGCCGGTCCTCGGTCTCCCGCAGAGACCGGCGGCCAACCTCCTCCCCCCCCAAGGTGGGCACCACCTCGAGGGCGATCTCGGTCTCCTGGCCCGGCTCCAGGTCCAGCCGGAACGTAGCCCGCCGTTCGGTGAGGTCTGTGGGGGCCGGCGAGAAACGCAGGGTGGTCTGCCGGAGGTCACCGTCCAGGCCCAGGTAGCCCAGCCGGACCTGGTTGCGGGTCACCTCGGGTGTCTGCACCTGGCCCCGGCGCTCGCGCTCGAAGCCCCTGACCTCGAACAGGTCCAAGAAGTCGGCGTCGAAGTCGATGGCGAAGGCCACCGTGCGGTGGTTCTTGCCGAAGTTCCGGATCCTGATCCGCTCGAACAGCGAGTCCGAGAGAACGCGGTACCGGTGCAGGGACAGGTTCTCGCGTCGCTCCAGGCCCGAGGGATCCATCACCGGGATGGGGAAGGCCAGCTCCACGATCTGCGTGTAGTTCTGCTCGGTCGAGGAGTGCAGGAGGATGGGGCGCTCCTCCTCCAAGCGGACCTCGAGCTGGGACAGGAACCGGGTGTCGCGGTGGTACAGGCCCAGGGCCGCCTGGTTGTGCTCGGGGACGTCGCCGAACCGGTTCGACAGGAAGAAGGTCCGGTCGTCCTTGATGACCTGGACCTCGCGGATGTCCACGGCGAGAGGCGGCTTGGCCATGCGGGCATTCTGCCACGCCCCGTCGGCCCGGCGTGTCGTACGCTGGCCCCATGGACGCGGTCCTGGGCGCCGAGGCCTTCTACGACGCGGGCGAGGGCGGCTGCGGCGGCCCCGCGCTTGGCGACATCGTGCGCATCCTGGAGGGCCTCCCCTCGGGGCAGACCCTGGAGATCCGGTCCAGCCAGCCCGCCGGGCGGGCCGGCCTCCGGGCCCTGTGCCGGCTCCGCGGCTGGGACATCCAGGCCGAGGACGCTGGGCCCGACGGCGACCGCATCCTGGTCCGCAAGCCCTGACAGAGAGGAGCCCCCATGGGAGCGCTGGTAGTCCACGCGTCGCACGGCAAGGAGGACCCGGAAAAGGCCACCCTGCCGTTCATCTTCGCCAAGAACGGCGTCCTGGCCGGCCAGGACGTGACCGTGATCATGACCGCCGAGTCGGTGTGGCTGGCCACACGGGGGGGCGCCGACGGCGTGCACGGGAAGGGTCTCCCTCCGGTGGGCGAGGCCATCGGCGAGCTGGTGGCCCAGGGCGGGACCGTGTGGGCCTGCCAGACGTGCACCAAGCCCCGGGGCATCACCGACGACCAGCTGGTCGAGGGCGTCCAGGTGGGAACCTCGATGCAGGTCGTCGAGCTGCTGGCCGCCGGCGCGGCCTCCATGAGCTTCTAGCGTCGGGATATGCTCGCCGCCGTATGGCGCGCGTGACCGTGTTCGGAGCCGGGGCGGCGGGGACCTCGCTGGCCATCCACCTGGCCCGCAAGGG
>DASWKD010000246.1:0-5691 GCA_036396815.1 Actinomycetota bacterium
GCCAGCCCCATGTCCCGGCCCATGGCCTCGGACAGCTCCTGGAAGATCTGCCACTCCGGGCGGGCCAGCCCGGGGGGCTGGCGGACCGGCCGGAGGCGCTGGCCCCGGCCCTCCCAGTCCGTGAAGTGCCCGTCCTTCTCCAGGAACGCGGCGGCGGGGAGCATGGCGTCGGCGTAGCCGGCCATCGCACCGCGGCGGATGTCGACCACCACCCGGAAGGGGGCGTTCTCCAGGGCCCGGCGGGCCAGGTCGGCGTCCGGGACGTCGGTGAGCGGGTCCACGCCCACCAGGAACAGAATGTCGATCTCCCGGGCCGCCGCTGCCCGAAGGATGCCGGCCGTGTCCCGGCCGGGCTCGGCGGGAGCGCCGGTCCAGCCGTCGAGGGGCTCCGACACCGGCCGGCCGCCGGGGAGGAGCGCGGGATGGACGCCGGCCCGGAGCGCGCCCCGATCGTTGGCCCGCCGGGGCAGGTACACGAACCGGGCCCCCGCCTCGTCGGCCAGCGACGTGAGCCTGGTCAGTGCTCCGGGAACCTGGCCGACCAGGGAGCCGGCCAGGATGACCGCCCGGTCCCCGGCCTCCCGCAGGCGGTCCACGACCTCCTCCCCGTATGCCAGCGTCTCGGGCCACGACTCGAGTGCCGGAAGCGGGACGATGGCCTGCTCGGCGACGTCGGACAGCGCCGTGGCTCGCGGGTGGATCACGACCACCTTCGCCCCCCCCCGCGCCGCCTTGCGGATCCGGAGATGGAGGATGGGCAGCTCCTCCCGGGTATCGATGCCGACGACCAGGATCACGGAGGCCCGTTCGACGTCCCCATAGGTCACGGGCATGGCGGGCATCGCCGCCCGCGCTTCGACCTCGACCGCCTCCTCCACGGGCGCGGGGCGGTGGTCGAGGTCGTTGGTGCCGAACACCGTGCGGGCCAGCTTGGACAGCGCGTAGGCGTCCTCGTCCGTCAGCCGGCCCCCGGCCAGGAACGCGACGCGGCCGCCCTCGGCGTGCTCCCGGATCGCTGCGAACACCTCACCGTAGGAGGCCGGCTCCAGCCCGGGGACCCGGAGCAGCGGGGTGTCCAGCCGGTCCCGGTCGGCGAACCGGAACGCGTACCGGCCCTTGTCGCACAGCCACGCGTCGTTGACGTCCCCGTTGTCGCGAGCCAGGTGGCGGACCACCTCGTCACGGCGGACGTCCACCCGGATCGTGCACCCGGACGCGCAGTGCGGGCACACCGAGTCCTCCGACCGCACGTCGAACGGCCTGGCCGCGAACCGGTACGTGGACGAGGTCAGGGCCCCCACCGGGCAGATCTGCACGGTGTTGCCGGAGAACGGGGAGGCGAAGTCCTCGCCCGGGGCGATCGACACCTGCTCGGCGGCCCCTCGCTCGAACAGCTCGATGAAACGCTCGCCGGACACCTGGTCGCAGAACCGGGTGCACCGCGCGCACAGCACGCAGCGCTCCCGGTCCAGCAGGACCAGCGGCGACAGAGGGATCGGCTTCGTGTACACGCGTTTGGGGTCGATGTACCGGGACTCCCCCGGGCCGAAGGCCATGGTCTGGTCCTGGAGGGGGCACTCGCCGCCCCGGTCGCACACCGGGCAGTCGAGGGGGTGGTTGATCAGCAGGAACTCGATCTGGCCCCGCTGACCCTTCTCGGCCTCGGGACTGGTGTTCTGGGTGCGGACCACCATGCCGTCGGCCACCGGCGTGGTGCACGAGGTGGCCAGCTTCCTCTGACCCTCCACCTCCACCAGGCAGGTCCGGCACGCCCCCACCGGCTCCAGGTAGGGGTGGTCGCAGAACCGGGGGACCTCCACGCCCACCGCCTCGGCGGCCCGGATGATCAGCGTCCCGGCGGGGATCGTGACCTGCTTGCCGTCGATCGTCAGGGTGACGTCGCTCACGGGATCACCTCGCCGATCGTGCCCTCCGCCCCGCCGCTCCGGGGCGTCGCCGCGGCCAGGACCGGACGGTCCTTGTACGGGCAGCCGTTGGCCTCCACATGGCGCTCGTACTCGTCGCGGAAATGCTTCAGGGACGAGGAGATCGGCGACACGGCCCCATCACCGAACGCGCAGAACGACTTGAACAGGATGTTGTCGCCGACGTCGCCCATGATCGGGAGGTCCTCCATCCGGCCGCCACCGTTCTCCATGCGGTGCAGGACCTTGACCAGCCACCACGTGCCCTCCCGGCACGGCGTGCACTTGCCGCACGACTCGTGGGCATAGAACTGCTCCCAGCGCAGGACGGCCTCCACCACGCAGTCGTCCTCGTCTAGGACGACCATGGCCCCGGTGCCCAGCAGCGAACCCTGCTCGGCGATCGACTCGAAGTCCATGGGCGTGTCCAGGTGGTCGGGGGTCAGGAACGGGGTCGAGGAGCCACCCGGCGTCCAGGCCTTCAGCCGCTTGCCGTCCCGAACGCCGCCGGCCAGTTCGTCGATCAGCACCCGGGCCGGCGTGCCCATCGGGGCCTCGTAGTTGCCGGGGCGCTCCACCTTGCCGGAGACGCAGTAGATCTTGGTGCCGGTGGACTTCTCCGTGCCCATCGAGGTGAACCACTCGGCGCCACCCTTAAGGATGTGGGGCACCGTGGACAATGTCTCCACGTTGTTGACCACGGTGGGGCTCCGGTACAGGCCCTCCACCGCGGGGAACGGGGGGCGGAGGCGGGGCTGGCCCCGCTTGCCCTCCAGGGACTCGAGGAGCGCGGTCTCCTCCCCGCACTCGTAGGATCCGGCTCCGCGGTGCATGACGATGTCCAGGTCGAACGTGCTGCCGGCGATCCCCTTCCCCAGGTACCCGCGGTCGTAGGCCTCGCGGAGGGCCCGCTCCACCTTGCGGGCCGGTTCCAGGAACTCCCCCCGCATGTAGATGAAGGCCCGGTTGCAGCCCACCGCGTAGGAGGTGATAGCGATGCCCTCGATCAGCTGGTGGGGGTCGCGGTTCATCAGCTCGTGGTCCTTGAACGTGCCGGGCTCGCCCTCGTCGGCGTTGCAGCACACGTACACCGGCTTGCCGGTGTCCTTGGGGATGAAGCCCCACTTGGACCCGGTGGGGAACCCGGCGCCTCCCCGGCCCCGGAGGCCCGACGCCTTGACCTCCTCGATCACCTCGTCGGGGCTCATGCCCAGGGCTCGTTGCAGGCCCTGGTAGCCGTCGTGGTCAAGGTAGCCGTCGATGGTGTCCACGCCCTCCATGCCCCACCGGGCCGTGGTGACCTTCGGGAAGTCAGGCACGGTCGTCCCCCATCCCGGCCAGGATCCGGGAGGTGCCCGCGTGGTCCACGGGCTTCGGGCCCCGGACGGGGGCCGGTGGGTCGTCGCCCCGCAGGCCGTCCACCAGGCCCTCGAGGCTCTCCTCGGTGAGCTTCTCGTAGTTGCAGTAGTTGACCTGGACCACCGGGCCGCCGTCGCACGCCCCCAGGCATTCGACCTCCTCCAGGGTGATGGCCCCGTCGGCCGTGACCTGCTCGGCGCCCTCGCCCAGGATCTCCTGGGCCCGCTCGTACAGGCGCCGGCCGCCCAGGACGGCGCACGACACGTTCGTGCACACCGAGACCAGCCACCGTCCCGTGGGGCGGCGCTTGAACATCGTGTAGAAGGTGGCCACGGCCTCGACCTCGGCGGTGGTCAGGCCCAGGAGGTCCGCCGCCTCGCGCATCCCCTCCCGGGTCAGGTACCCCTGGGCGGACTGCGCCAGGTACAGGAGGGGGAGCAGGGCGGACCGGGGATCGGGGTACCGGCCGATGATCGCGTCGGCCTGGGCCCGCAGGTCGCCCTCGAACACGGCCATCAGCGGTCCACCCCGCCCATCACCGGGTCCACGCTGGCCACGGCGGCCACCACGTCGGCCACCAGCCGCCCCCGGGTCATGTCCGGGAGCGCCAGCAGGTTGCAGAACGAGGGGTCGCGGACCCGCACCCGGTACGGCCGCACCCCACCGTCCGAGACCACGTAGTACCCGAGCTCACCGCGCGGGGACTCGATGGCCGTGTACACCTCGCCGGCAGGGACCTTGAAGCCCTGGGTCACGATCTTGAAGTGGTTGATCAGGGCCTCCATCGACTCCTCCATGATGTGGCGCACGTACGACTCCGAGTTGCCGATCCCGTCGGGCCCCGTCTCCAGATGGGCAGGCCAGGCCACCTTGGGGTCCTCAACCATGACCGGACCGGCGGTCAGACCGTCCATGACCTGCTCCACGATGGCCAGGGACTGGCGCATCTCCTCCAGCCGGATCTCGTAGCGCGCGTAGCAGTCGGCCTCGGTTCGGACGGGGACCTCGAACCGGTACCCCGTATACAGCGGGCTGGACGTGCGGAGGTCGTGGGCCACGCCGGCCGCGCGGAGCAGGGGCCCGGTGATGCCCAGTCGCAGGGCGGTCCCGGCATCCAGGATGCCCACGCCCCTGTTGCGCTCCACCCAGATCGGGTTGCCGGACAGGAGGCTCTCGTACTCGTTGATGGCCTTGGGGAGGCCCTTGGCGAAGGCGGCGATGCTGCCCTCGGCGCCGTCGGGCAGGTCCATGGCCAGCCCGCCGACCCGGATGTAGGAGTGGTTCATCCGGAGCCCCGTGATCATCTCGAAGATGTCGAGGATCCGCTCCCGCTCCCGGAAGCCGTACAGCATCACGGAGATGGCCCCGAGCTCCAGCCCGGTGGTGGCCAGCCACACCAGGTGCGAGGCGATCCGGTTCAGCTCACACACCAGCACGCGGATGGCCTGGGCCCGTGGCGGGGCCTCGATCCCCAGCAGCCGCTCCACGGACAGGCAGTAGGCCAGCTCGTTGAAGAACGGAGCCAGGTAGTCCATGCGGGTCACGAACGTGACGCCCTGCTGCCAGGTCCGGTACTCGGCGTTCTTCTCGATCCCGGTGTGCAGGTAGCCCATGATCGGCTCGAGGTCCACCACGGTCTCGCCGTCCAGCGTCATCAGCAGGCGGAGCACGCCGTGGGTCGAAGGGTGCTGGGGCCCCATGTTGAGGACCATCAGGTCCTCGTTGAGGCGCTGGGCGGTGGTGCCCTGGGCCACCTGTGCCCCGGCCACGTCACGAGGAACGCTCATCACAGGCCTCGCTGGTCGGGGGGCGGGACCGAGGCGCCGTGGTACATCGTGGGCACGCCGCCCAGCGGATGGTCCTTGCGCAGGGGATGGCCCTCCCAGTCGTCCGGCATCAGGATCCGCTTCAGGTCGGGGTGGCCGTCGAACCGAACCCCGAAGAAGTCGAACACCTCGCGCTCCTGCCACACCGCGGCGGGGAACATCGGCGTGATCGTGGGGACGGTCAGGTCGTCCTCGGACAGTCCGGTCTTCACCCGGATGCGGTGACCGTGCTCCATGGAGTGCATGTGGTAGGCCATCCAGATCCGGGGATCGCGGCCGGGCCAGTCCGTGCAGGACACGTCGGCCACGGCGCCGAACGCCAGGGCCGGCTCGTCCCGGAGCCAGGCCAGCGTGTCCAGGAGATCGTCGCGGGCCACGGTGACCGTGACCTCGCCCCGGGCCAGCAGGGCATCCTCGTGCCGGGTCCGGATGTGCTCGAGCAGCTCCTCGGGCTTCACGTCAGCGTTCCTCGCTTGGCGATCTTCTCGTGCAGGCGGAGGATCCCGTACATCAGCATCTCCGGCCGGGGCGGGCATCCGGGCACGTACATGTCCACGGGGACGATGGTGTCCACGCCTTGG
>DASWKD010000247.1:0-4493 GCA_036396815.1 Actinomycetota bacterium
AGGAACGCCGCCGGGGCGTTCCCCTCGCCGTACAGGGCCTCCTGGGCCACCTTGATCTGCCCCCACGCGCCGTCGTTGCCGATGATGCCCACGAACGGGATCCGCTGGCGGATGGCGCTCTCGTACTCCATGGCGTTCAGACCGAACGAGCCGTCCCCATAGATCACCAGGACCTGCTTGTCGGGGCGGGCCAGCTTGGCGGCCATGGCGAACGAGGGCCCCACCCCCAGGCACCCGAACGGCCCCGGGTCCAGCCACCCCCCCGGCCCGCGGGCATGGACGATCGAGGCGCTGAGGCCCACGATGTCGCCGCCGTCGCCCACCACCACGGCATCCGGGTCCAGGAAGTCGCGGATCTCCCGGGCGAACCGCTGGGGGTGGATGGGCACCGCGTCCGACTCTATGCCGGCCCGGGCTTCCTCGACCAAGCGCCCCTCCTCGTCACGGACCTCCTGGGTCCACGAGGGTTCCTCCGCGTTGCCCACCCCCGCGGCCAGCAGCTGCTCGATCACCTTCCCAGGATCCCCCACGATCCCCACGGCCACCGGCCGGTTGCGGCCGATGTGCGCGCCGTCCACGTCCACCTGGATGATCCGCGTCCCCTCCGAGAAGCTCCTCCGCCCGAAGCCCAGCCGGAAGTCCCAGTCCACGCCGAGCGCCAGGACCACGTCGGCCTTGCCCAGGGCGTGCTTGCGGGCCGCGGAGAAGAACGAGGGGTGATCCGGGGACAGGGAGCCCCGTCCCAGGGAGTTCAGGAACACCGGGACCTTCAGCGCGTCGGCCAGCGCGGCTAGGGCCTGGTGGGCCTCGGACCACCGGACGCCGGCCCCGGCGAACACGATGGGGTGCTCGGCCTCGGAGAGCAGACGCGCGGCCCGGGTCACGGCGTCGGGGTCGCCCTGGGGACGGGCCTCGGTCCGGTACCCCTCGGGGATCTCCAAGCCCGGGGGCCACGCGTCGAACTGGACCTCCAGAGGGATGTCGAGGAACGCCGGGCCCATGCGCCCGGCCGTGGCGTGACGCAAGGCCTCCGTGGCGTAGTCGGCGATCCGCCGCGTCTCCCAGCACGTGTCGGCCCACTTGGTGATGGACCGGACCAGGGTGACGTGGTCCATCTCCTGGAGCGAGCCCATGCGCTGCTCGGACAGCGGGCTCTTGCCGCCGATGACCAGCATGGGTGAGTTCGCGTAGTACGCGTTGGCGATCCCCGTCACCGCGTCGGTCACCCCCGGGCCCGCCGTCACCGCGGCCACGCCGGGCCGTCCGGTGACCCGGGCCCATCCGTCGGCGGCGTGGGCGGCAGCCTGCTCGTGGCGGAAGTCGACGATGCGGATCCCCTCGTCCACGCAGCCGTCGTACACCGGGGCGATGTGCCCGCCGGACAGCGTGAACAGATGCTCCACGCCCTCGCGCTTGAGGACGGCGGCGAGCAGGTGGCCGCCGTGCCGGGGCTTGTCCACGGGGGAATCCTACGCGGTCGCGGTATGGTGGGCACATGCCGCGACGACCTCCCCGGACCCGTCCCGCCACACCGCCGGCGCCCGACTGGCGCTCGTACGACGCGGTGGCCGAGCTGTACGACCGGGTCCGGGCTCCCCTGCACGAGGGGCCCGCCCGGGACCTGGTGGCCCTGCTCCAGTTGGGTCCCGACGACCGCGTTCTGGACGTGGGCACGGGCACCGGCGTGGCCGCCCGGGCCGCTCAGGAGGCCACCGCCCCCGGTGGGCTGGTGATCGGCGTGGACACCTCGCTCCAGATGCTCCGCATGGCCGGGGAGCGCGGCGTGCGCCTCCGCGCGCAGGCCCAGGCCCTGGACCTCCCCTTCGCCGACGGCGCGTTCACCGCGGTGACCGCCGCGTTCGTGATCTTCTTCTTCAAGAAGTACGAGACCGCCCTGCACGACCTGAAGCGCGTCCTGCATCCCGGCGGTCGCCTGGGGGTGACCACGTGGGGTCCGATCGAGGACGAGTTCCGCCGGGCCTGGCGGGCCATCGCCGAGGCGTTCGTGGGCCGGGAGATGCTGAGCGATGCCATGCGCCAGGCCGCGCCCTGGGAGCGCCACTTCTCCGATCCCGCGAAGCTCAAGGAAGCGCTGCGCGACAGCGGATTCCGGGAGGTGCGGGTGGAGGAGCGACCCTACCGGCACACGATCGGCCTGGACGACTACATCGCGGGACGGGAGACCAGCGCCACCGGGCGGTTCCTGCGGGGCATGCTGGGCGAGACGGTGTGGGAGCGCTTCCACGCCCGGGTGACCGAGGCCTTCCACGAGCGGTTCCCCGACCCGATCGGCGACACGGACGACGTGCTGCTGGCCATTGGGGTCAACCCCGGTTAAACGGGAGCGCCCCCCGGGGGAGGCGCTCCGCGCTCCGTGCTAGGACCAGAACTCGTCCGTGGCGTACTGGTCGCCGGGGTGGCCCCAGAACTCCGCGACCTTGCCCCCTTCGATGTGGAACACGTGGGCCTGGTTGTCGGACCAGGATTTCCCGTTCCGCTGACCGGTGGCGGTGACCAGGGCCACCGCGTGCGTGTCGTTGGCCACCACGTCGTGGATGTCCAGCTTGAAGGTGCCCCCGCTGAGCTCCGCGCTCTTCCCGAAGAGCCCCAGCACCTCTTCCCATCCCTTGTAGTCGCCGGACAGTGGGTTGCGGCCGGGCGCGTGCCAGATGATGTCGGGGCTGAACGACGCCCGCACGGCGTCGAGCTCCCCGGACCCGAAGCTCGCGTACCCCTGGCGGATCAGTTCCTCGTTCGGATGGGCCATGTGGCCTCCTTCCCTCGGAGTGCCTCCACACTATGCCCGTCCGTCGCGGGCAGTCAATGCGCGGTCAGCGGCGCTTGGCCCGGGCTTCCACGAACCGCACCAGGGTCCGGACCGGGCTTCCGGTAGCACCCTTGGGCCAGAAGGGGCCGGGCCGCTCCGCGTACGCGGTGCCCGCGATGTCCATGTGGGCCCAGGGGACGTCTCCCACGAAGGCCTTGAGGAACAGGGCCGCGGTGATGGTCCCCCCGCCCCGGGCCCCGATGTTCTTCACGTCCGCCACCTGCGATTCGATGTGCTTCTGGTATCCGTCCCACAAGGGGAGCTCCCAACCCGGCTCCCCGGCCGCCTTGCCGGCGGCCAGCAGGTCCTTGACCAGAGCGGCGTCGGTCCCCATGACCCCCCACAGATCATCGCCCAGGGCGATCACGCAGGCCCCGGTGAGCGTGGCCGTGTCCACGATCAAGCTGGGCTCCTGCTCGCTGAGGTAGGCCAGGGCGTCGGCCAGGATCAGGCGGCCCTCGGCGTCGGTGTTCAGGACCTCGGACGTCTTGCCACCGCGATGGGTGAGGACGTCGCCGGGACGGATGGCCGAGCTCCCCGGCATGTTCTCCGCCGAGGGGATCACCGCCAGCACGTTGACCTTCGGCTTCAGCCGGGCGATGGCCCGCATGGCGCCCAGGATGGAGGCCGCACCGGCCATGTCGGCCTTCATCCACTCCATGCCCTTGGAGTCCTTGATCGACAGCCCGCCGGAGTCGAAGGTCACGCCCTTGCCCGACAGGCCGATGGGCTTGCCGGAGCCGCCCTGGTACCGGATCTCGATCAGTCGCGGGTCGTGCTCGCTTCCCCGCCCCACGCCGAGGATCCCCCCGAAGCCGCCCTTCTCCAGGTCGGCCTTGGACCACACCTTGACCTTCAGACCGTCGGACCGGCCCATCTTCCTGGCTTCCTCGGCCAGGAAGGCGGGGGTGGCGTCCATGGCCGGGGTGTTCACCAGGTCCCGGGCCCAGTTCGTGGCCTCGGCCAGGATCTGGGCCCGCTCGATGGCCTTCCGGGCCCGGCGGGCGTCCCACCGGGAGGGGCCCAGCACGGTCACCGTTCCGAGCGCCGGGGCGTCGCCGTTCTGCTGGGCCTTGTACCGGTCGAAGCGGTAGGAACCCAGGAGCAGTCCCTCCAGGAAGGCCACGATGGCCTCCTCCCAGTCGCGCCCGCCGCCCTGGGGGACGGTGGTGGCCACGTCCCCGAACCGGACCACTCGCGTGGCGACCTTCCCGGAGGCCGTGCGCGCGGTCTGGGGATCGGCCTTGCCCCTGGCCCCCAGGCCCAGGAGCATCAGGGTCCGGGCGGGGAGGCGGCCCAGCGTGGGGATGGTCACGGCTTCTCCGACCTTGCCCTTCGCTCCCTGCTCCCGGGCCAGCGACAGCAGGTCGACGTCCATGGCCTTCCCGGCTTCCCGGACGCCGGGCCCTCCCTCCAGCCCCTCGTACAGGGGAAGGATCAGCAGGTCGGCCTTCTGCTCGGCCGGGGATGTGGACTGGTACTGGATCTTCGTCACGGTCGGTTCCTCCTCACGAGCGGTGAGTGTACGGCTTTGGCGGGCCCGTGGCCCGTGGCCTACGCTCTGCCCGTGGACACCGCCCAGATCCAGGACCTGATCCGCTTCTCCGAGGATCAGCCCGTGCGCGAGCCGCTCCTCCACAGCGAGCGGCTGTGGAGCCAGGTGATA
>DASWKD010000248.1:0-4345 GCA_036396815.1 Actinomycetota bacterium
CCCGCCCTGACCATGAGTCCCAGGGCGCCTCTCCTTCTGTGCATCAGCCCAGAAGCGGGGGCTTCCCCTGCGGCGAGGCGGGCAACGGAGACCGGATCCCGCGTTCGGGATGGAGGTCGGCTTGGAGTACACGCCCCTGCCACTTGAGCACCCGTAGGAGATCTATTCGAAACACCACAAAGGGGACGGCGCGTGAACACGCTCCGCGGTGGCGGGTAGGGGTTCGCTCGGCGGCGTCGAACATCTCAAGTGAGGGCCCGCAGGAGGTGTGATGCGCCGAGGGTGGATGGCCATGGTGGCGGCCGCAGGGATCACGGCCGCATCCGTCGCCGGGCCAGCGCACGCCGCTCCCAGCCCCGTGGGCGTGATCACCGAGGTGGTCAACGCTCCCGGCCTGCTCCCCAGCCCACTGCCCGATGAGATCCAGGACGTGTTCGACGAGGTGGCCGCGTGCACGGACCCCGCCTACTCCCTGGAGGGCTGGCGCGAGTCGAGCATCCACCGGTGGCGCTTCAACGCCCGGTCCACGCCCGCCGGCCTGTCCGTGACCCAGGTCCGCACGGCTCTGCTCCAGGCCACCTCAGCCATCACCGGGGCCACGAACAGCTGCGGGATGGCCGACAACGTCTCCGCCCGGGCATCCTTCGACGGGGACACGAGCACGGGGACGAACATCAACAGCAGCGGGAGCTGTGGCTCCCGGGACGGGATATCCGTGACCGGGTTCGGCAAGCTTCCCTCCGGGGCGCTGGCCGTGGCCTGCGTGTGGTACTCGACCGCCAGCCGCCCGTACGAGGTCGTGGAGTCGGACGTGAAGCTGAACCGGAACTACGCGTGGTTCACCACCCGTCCCGTGCCCTGCGCGGATCGGTACGACATCCAGAGCGTGGTGGCCCACGAGCGGGGCCACACCTTCGGGCTGGGCCATGTGTCCGAGGCGGACCACGCCGGGCAGACGATGAGCACCCAGGGCCGGCCATGTTCGATCAGCGAGCGGACCCTGGGCCAGGGCGACGTGCTTGGGCTCGAAGCCCTCTACTGACCGGCCCAGTGCTCGCGGTACCAGTCCGCGGTCCGCCGGATCCCCTCTTCCAGCGGCACCGAGGGCTCGTAGCCGAGGACCGTGCGGGCCTTGGTGATGTCCACCGCGGTCCGGTACACCTCGCCCTCGCGCTTGGGGCCGAAGCCGATCTCCACGTCGGCGCCGACCACCTTCCGGACCAGCTCGGCCAGGTCCAGGATCGTGGTCTCCACCCCGGTGGCCACCTGGAACACGTCACCGGCCATGCCGCCGGCCGTGGCCGCGCGGTGGATGGCGTCGCACAGGTCCTCGACGTACACGAAGTCCCGTGACTGGCCGCCGTCCCCGTAGATCGTGAGCGGCTCACCGGCCAGGCACCGCTTGATGAAGCTGGGCACCGCGTTCCATCTCTTGTGCAGGCTGAACGGCCCGTACACGTTCGAGAACCGGAGCGAGGCCGTCCGCATCCCGAAGGACGCCGCGTAGGCCCGGGCGTAGGCCTCGCCGGCCAGCTTCCCGGCCCCGTACGGCGACACGGGTTTGGGGACCACCTCTTCGTGGATCGCGCCCTCCACCTCGCCCGCCGCCGCGCCGGTCGAGGCGAACACGAACCGCTCCACGCCGGCCACCCGGCAGGCCTCGAGCACGGCGAACGTGGTGGCCGCGTTGCCCCGGAAGTCGGTGGCCGGGTCCTCGACGCTGGGCTGGACCCCGGTCTCGCTGGCCAGGTGGATCACCGTTCCCACGCCTTCCAGGACAGCGCCCATGACGGATGGATCGGCGCAGTCGCCGACCACCACCGCGGCCAGGTCCTCCGGGACGTGCTCGCGGACGCCCTTGCGGAGGTCGTCCACGGCCACCAGCGGTCCCACATCGCGCGCGGCCAGCAAGCGCAGCAGGTTCGCACCGATGAAGCCGCAGCCGCCGGTGACCAGCACGCGCTCGCTCATGGACAGGCCTTCCTGGGGTCGGGGGCGGCTAGGGTATCATCACGCCGGTTCCCGACATGGACACGACAGGCCCTATGGACTTCCTGAGAGTCGTCGGCTTCCTGGTCGCGCTGCTCATGATCGTGCAGGCCCTGCGGCGCTACCGGCGCCGCTCCCTGCGCCTGCCCGACACCCTGATCATGCTGGTGCTGGCCCTCGGGCTGGCCACGCTGTCGGTGGTCCCCAGCATCCTCGACCCCGTCCTCACCGCCCTGGGGTTCCCGCCCGGGGACGCCCGCCGGGTCATCGGTGTGCTGGTCGTGTCCGGGATCCTGACCTACGTCCTGCTGTTCCGGGCCTATGCCAAGACGGACCGCCTGGAGCAGACCCTGGGGGGCTACGCGGACCGGGTGGCGGTGCGGGAGTTCGAGCGCCAGTACGGCTTCGTGGAGCAGGGCTCCGAGCCGGTCAAGAAGCTGGGCGTGGTGGTCCCCGCCCTGAACGAGGAGACCAGCCTCCCCAAGGTGATGGGGGAGATCGCCCCCGAGGTCGAGGGCATGAAGGTCGAGGTCATCGTGGTTTCGGACGGCTCGGTGGACGCCACCGAGCGGGTGGCCGACGAGCACAAGGCGCTGGTGGTCCGCCGCGACCTCCGCCGGGGCCAGGGCGCCGCCGTTCGTCTGGGCTACCACATGGCCCTCAAGCGCGGCGCGGACATCGTGGCCACCGTGGACGCCGACGGCCAGTACGACCCCCGGGAGCTGCCCCAGCTGGTGCGGCCGCTGCTGGCCGGCGAGGCCGACGTTGCCCACGGGTCCCGGATGCTTGGCGACTACGAGAAGCCCATCTTCGGCCGGTCACAGGGCGTCCGGGTGTTCGCCTGGCTGACCACCAGGATGGCCGGTCACCACATCACCGACCCGGCCAGCGGGTTCCGGGCCTTCACCTCCGACGCTCTCCACCAGCTGGAGTTCCGCGAGAACCAGTTCCACGCCTCGGAGGTCACCGTGGCCGCGGCCAAGGCCGGCCTGCGCGTCAAAGAGGTCCCGTGCACCTTCCGGGAGCGCCACGCCGGCGACAGCAAGAAGCCGCCGCTCCTGCGCTACGGGTGGGGCTACCTCCGCAGCCTGATCCGCACCTGGGTCGGCTAGCGCCTAGACCTTGTCGCCAGGCTCCACGTCCTCCAGGAGGCCGTCCTTCCAGTTGTGACGAGGGTAGAGCAGGTGCCTGTTCACGCGGTCGGAATGCTCCTTCACCGTGGCCAGCAGGCCGTCGATCAGCGTGTCCGACAGCAGGTGCGGCTGGAGGCCCAGGTCGAGGAGCTTGGTGTGCTTGGCGTTGTAGTAGTGCTCCTCCAGCTCCACCCGGGGGTTGGGCACGTTCTCCACGATGGGCTCCCAGCCCATCTTCCGCGCCCCCTCGACCACGATGTTGGCCAGCTCGGTCACCGAGAACTGCTCGGTGAACTGGTTGTACACCTCGTAGGTGCCCAGCTCCGGAGGGTTGTTGCAGGCGATCTCCACGCACTGGAGCGTGTCCCGGATGTCCAGCGCGCCGCGGGTCTGCCCGCCCTTGCCGTACACGGTGATGGGATGGTCGATGGCGGCCTGGACGCAGAACCGGTTCAGGGCCGTGCCCCACACGTCGTCGTAGTCGAACCGGGTGGCCAGCCGGGGGTCGAGAGCCGTCTCCTCGGTGTGCACGCCGTACACCACACCCTGGTTCAGGTCCGTGGACCGCAGGCCCCAGGCCCGGCACACGAACTCGATGTTGTGCGAGTCGTGGACCTTGGACAGGTGGTAGAAGCTGGGGGGCTTCTTCGGGAACAGGACCACGTCCTTCCGCCCGTTGTGCTCGACCTCCAGGAAGCCCTCCTCGATGTCGATGTTCGGGGTCCCGTACTCGCCCATGGTCCCCAGCTTCACCAGGTGGGCCTCCGGGGTGATGTCCTTCATGGCGAACAGCACGTTGAGGGTTCCGACCACGTTGTTGACCTGGGTGATCACCGCGTGGCGCCGGGAGAGCATGGAGAACGGCGCGGCCCGGTGCTCGGCGTAGTGGACGATCGACTCCGGCTCGAAGTCCCGCCACACGCTCTCCAGGAAGTCCCACTCGGAGATGTCGCCCACGTACATCTTGATGGGGGTCTTGCCCAGCTCCTGGTTCCAGACCCGGACCCGGTCCTGGAGGGGGGCGATCGGGACCAGGGAATCGGCCCCGATCTCCTGGTCGAACAGGCGCCGGTGGAAGCTGTCCACCACGGCGATGTCGTGGCCCCTGTTGGCCAGGTGCATGGCTGTGGGCCAGCCCAGGTAGCCGTCTCCGCCCAGGATGAGGATCTTCATGGTCGCGTACCTCCGATTTGGGGTCTCGTCGCCGTCGCCGGGGAACGGGC
>DASWKD010000249.1:0-1910 GCA_036396815.1 Actinomycetota bacterium
GTCACCAGGACCTGGGTCTCGCCCAGGGTGATGACCACGGCGCCGTGCGCCTGGAGGGCGAGCTTGCCCGTCTCCAGGGTGATGTCCTTGCCCCCGATCTGGCGGGTGGCGGTGATGGGTTCCATGTCTGCCTCCTCGAAGTTGTTCTTTCACCGAGCGCGGGAGGCGTCTGGCTGGCCAGTTGTCAGTGGTGGGCCTCGGCGCTGGTCCGGGGCTCGCAACTGATAACTGGCCGTCAGCCACCCTCGCTCTTGCCGACGGATGCGTGATGCCTGGGGAGCCTCCTTCCTACCGGCGAAGGCCCAGCCGCTCGATCAGGGCCCGGTAGCGCGAGATGTCCTCGCCCTTCAGGTAGTCGAGCAGGCGCCGGCGGCGGCCGACCATCTTCAGGAGGCCGCGCCGGGAGTGGTGGTCCTTCTTGTGGGTCTTGAGATGCTCGGTCAGCTCATCGATGCGGCGGGACAGCACGGCCACCTGGACCTCGGGAGACCCGGTGTCGGTGTCCGCGCGACGGTAGTCCGCGATGAGCTGGGATTTCGCTTCCTTGGTGACGGCCATACGGGGAATCAGGGTAGCACGGCGGAGGGCCCGGCCACCGGGGCGGGCCGCTCGGCGCCGGCCCGGGGCCGGGTGGCCACGCCGAGCACGGTGGCCAGCACCAGGACGGCCCCGGCAACCACATAGCCTCCACGCACGCCGGCGTCCACCAGGCCGAGGGCGGTGAGGCCCGCCCCCACCAGGAAGGCCAGGTTCACCACCCCTTCCACCGCGGCCAGCACCCGGCCCCGGACCCGGTCCGGGGTCTCCTCCTGGAGCATGGATTCGTAAGCCACGGAGCCCAACCCGTTGCCCGACCCGGCCCCTGCCGAAAGGAGGAGGAGGATCCCCACGGACGAGGTCGGGGGGACCAGGATGGTCCCCACCGCCACCATGGCCACGCCGCCCAGGAACAGGGCCTCCCGACGGAACCGCCCTGCCAGCCACGGGGCCCACAGGGATCCCAGGACCATGCCCAGGCCCCAGCTCCCTTCCACCAGGCCCAGGGTCTGCGGGGTCCCGTCCAGCTCGCGCAGGACCAGGAGCGGCTCGAGCGGGGCCCGGATCGCCGTGCCCGCCATGACCAGGCCCATGACCATCAGGACCCACCGGACCAGGGGCGTGCGGATCGCGTACCGGAGGCCCTCCCGGATGGCCTGCAGCGCGGGCTGGGCCGGGCCGCGGGCCCGGTCGGCGAGCCGGGAGCGCAGGATCAGGAGGGCCGACAGGGCGAACGAGGAGGCGTTGATGGCGATCCCCGGGACCACGCCCAGCTGGGCCACGGCGATCCCGCCGATCACCGGGCCGGCCATGACCGCGGCGTTGAACGTCAGGGACAGCAGGGCGTTCGCCGCCACCAGGTGCCGGCGTTCGACCAGCCCCGGCAGGGACGCCTGGACCCCGGCCTGGAACACGGCCCCCCCGGCGCCCAGGATGGCGGCCACGATGGCCAGGTGGGCCAGGCCCGGGTCTTCCACCAGCATCAGCGTGGCCACCGCGCCGCCCCGGACCACGTCGGCGACCACCAGCGTCAGCCGGCGGGACCGCCGGTCCAGCACCCCTCCTCCTCCAAGGCCGGCCGCGGCGGCCGCCCCCATGTAACAGACCAGCAGGACGGCCAGGGAGGCAGGGCTCCCGCCCCGCGCGGCCAGCGTGGCGGCCACGGACAGCTCGTAGACGAAGTCTCCCAGGCTGGAGGCGGCCTGGGCCGCCCAGACCTTCCGGAAGTTCGCATCGCGCAGGACCGGCCCGTACCGGGCGCCGCCGGGAAGCCGGAGCCGGGACCTGCTGGCCCCGTGCAGGAAGGCCACCACCCCCAGGACGATCAGGACGTCTCCCAGGCTGAACACGTTGGCGAAGGGCACCCACGCGGG
>DASWKD010000250.1:0-3719 GCA_036396815.1 Actinomycetota bacterium
ATCCACTCCGGGGCCCACATGACCCTGTTCCCCAAGGTGGCCGCCATGCTCAAGGACCGCGGGGCCACCGACGTCCTCATCTTCGGGGGCGGCATCATCCCCAAGGAGGACATCCCCGTCCTCCGGGAGAAGGGCATCGAGAAGATCTTCACCCCCGGGGCCCCGACCACGGAGATCGTGGACTGGCTCAACCAGCGACTCAAGGAGAAGGCCTAGATGGATCTGTACGAGTACCAGGGCAAGGAGGTGTTCGCCAAACACGGCCTCCCACGCCTGGACGCCGAGGTGGTGACCACCGCGGAGGAAGCGCGGGCCGCCACCGAGCGGCTCGGGGGCGGCGCGGTGGTCAAGGTCCAGGTCCAGGCGGGGGGGCGGGGCAAGGGCGGCGGCATCGTTATCGCAAAGACCCCCGACGAGGCCCACCAGGCCGCCGAGCGCCTGTTCGACGACGGCTTCAACGGCATGACCGTGACCCGGGTGCTGGTCGAGTCCCTGGCCGACATCCGCGAGGAGCTCTACATGGCCATCACCCTGGACCGGTCCTCCAAGGCCTTCGTGGCCATGACCTCCACCGAGGGCGGCGTGGACATCGAGGACACCGCCGAGCACCGGCCCGAGGCCATCCGCACCGCGCGCATCGACCCCATCCTGGGCTTCAAGCCGTACCAGGTCCGCCGTCTGGTGGGCGCGTTCCCCGAGGAGGCTCGCGACGGCGCGGCCAAGGTCCTCTCGAAGATCTGGGACATCGCCGTGGCCGAGGACGCCACCCTGGTCGAGATCAACCCGCTGGTCCTCCTGGCGGACGGCCGGGTCCTGCCCCTCGACGCCAAGGTCACCATCGACGACAACGCGCTGTTCCGCCACCCCGAGGACGCCGCGTTCGCCGAGGCGTTCGCCTTGGACCCCACCGAGGCCCGGGCCAAGGAGAAGGGCCTCCAGTACGTGAAGCTGGACGGCGAGGTCGGCATCATCGGCAACGGCGCGGGCCTGGTCATGTCCACCCTGGACGTGGTCCAGCAGGCCGGGGGAGCGGCGGCCAACTTCCTGGACGCCGGGGGCGGCGCCGACGCCGCGCTGATGGCCACCTCGCTGGAGGTCATCCTGTCCGACCCCGGCGTGCGCTCGGTCCTGATCAACATCTTCGGCGGCATCACCCGGGGCGACGAGGTGGCCGAGGGGATCCTGGCCGCCCTGGAGCGGGTCGAGGCCCGGGTCCCCATCGTGGTCCGGCTGGATGGCACGAACGCCGCGGAGGGCCGCAAGATCCTGGCCGAGGCGGCCCACGACAAGATCGTCCCCGAGGACACCATGCTCTCCGCCGCCCGCCGGGCGGTCGAGCTGGCCGGGGAAGGAGCCTGACGTGGCCGTCCTCCTCGATCGAGACACGAAGGTCGTGGTCCAGGGGATCACCGGCAAGGAGGGCTCGTTCCATTCCCTGCGCAACAAGGCGTACGGGACGCAGGTCGTGGCCGGCGTGACCCCGGGCAAGGCCGGGCGGTCCGTGGACGGCGTCCCCGTGTTCGACACCGTGCACGAGGCCGTGGCCGAGACCGGGGCCGACGCCTCGCTGATCTTCGTCCCCGCCCGGTTCGCGGCCGACGCCATCTTCGAGGCCGCCGACGCCGGTGTGGCCCTGATCGTGTGCATCACCGAGGGCGTGCCGGTGATGGACATGGCCCGGGTCTACAACTACCTGGTGGGCAAGCCGCACCGCCTGGTGGGCCCGAACTGTCCCGGTGTGATCTCGCCCGGCAAGGCCAACATGGGGATCATCCCCGGCGAGATCTGCGCCGAGGGTTCCGTGGGCCTGGTGTCGCGCTCGGGAACGCTGACCTACCAGGTGGTGCACGAGCTGACCCAGCGGGGGATCGGCCAGTCCACGTGCATCGGGATCGGCGGCGACCCGATCGCCGGCACGGCGTTCATCCAGGCCCTGGAGCTGTTCGAGGGCGACCCGGAGACCACGGCCATCACCCTGATCGGCGAGATCGGGGGTGATGCGGAGGAGCTGGCCGCGGCGCACATCGCGGAGCACGTGACCAAGCCGGTGGTGGCGTACATCGCGGGGTTCACCGCGCCGCCGGGCAAGAAGATGGGCCACGCCGGGGCCATCATCACCGGGTCCAGGGGCACGGCACAGGCCAAGGCCGAGGCCTTCGAGGCCGTCGGCGTACGGGTGGGTAGGAACCCGACCGAGGTAGCCGAGCTGGTGAAGGAGGCGATGGGATGAGGTGCCCCAACTGCCAGACCGAGAACCCCGACGGGGCCAGGTTCTGCTCGAGCTGCGGGACCCAGCTGGAGGCCCCGGCCCGGGCCGAGGACCCCAACCCCCAGCCCCCCACCCCACCCCCGGCTCCGGAGCCTCCCGCCCCGGCCGCGCCGATGGTGCCCGGGGTGCCCCCACCCAGCTACCCGCGCTCGGACGTTCTGACCGCGGGATGGGGCAAGGCCATCCTCCGCGGAGTGGTGGCCTTCGTCATCATGGTCCTGGTGGGGCAGGTCCTGGCCTTCCTGGCCGTGGCCGGGCAGCCCGTCGGCCCGCCGATCGGCGAGGTGGTCAAGGGCGGGGGGGTGGCGTTCTACCTCCTCCACCACGTGAACCTGGCCGCGGACCTGCCGACCCTGACCCTCCCCGACACCGCCGACAGCCCCTTCGCCGGGCCCGCCGACCTGTCGTTCACCGCGTCGCTGGCCCTCATGCTGGGCACCGCCCTGTTCGCGTGGCTGCTGTACCGGGGCGGGCGGGCCACGGCCCTGGCGGCCGGAGGCTCGGTGTGGGCCCGGGCCCTGCACGGCGCCAAGGTGGCCGTGCCCTACGCCGTGCTGGCCCTGGGGGCCTCGTTCCTGATCTCGTATTCGGTGGACCTCCCACCCCTTCCGTTCGTGGAGGGCGGCCAGCCCATGGACGTCTCCGTGGCCCCGGTGGGGGCCCTCCTGTGGCCCCTGGTGCTGGGGGCGGTGGCCGGGGCCCTGGGCGGCGCCGCGTCGGCCGGAGACGACCTTGGCACCTCCTTCCGGAGCCGCTTCGTCCTGGGTGCCGTGTCCGGCGGGTGGCGGATGACGTGGGTGGGGCTGGTCCTGGCCTTCGCCGGCTACCTGGTCGTGACCCTCGTCCACCCGGACGTGGCCCTGCCCTTCGGACCCGAGTACTTCCGCCTCCTGTTCCAGGAGTCCACCGTCCTGGATGGCGTCCTGGCGTTCGTGTTCACGCTGATGGTCGTGCCGAACATCGGCGCGGCCGTGTTGGTGCCGGCCATGGGCGGCGCCCTGGGTTTCTTCGGGTCGGTGACCGGTGTCAGCATCTCGTGCACCCTCCTGTCGCTCACCACCTTCCCGGTGGGCGAGGCCACCCCCGTGGAATCGGCGGTGGACCCGTGTGCGAGCTTCCCGATCCAGTTCGAGATCGCCCCGATCGGGTACTTCGCCTTCCTCCTGGTGCCGGTGGTGGCCACCATCCTGGGTGGGAGGCGGGCCGCGCGCCGTGCCGAAGCCGCATCGGCCTCCGAGGGAGCCGGGGTGGGAGCGGTGGCCGGCATCGTGTACGGGCTGTTCGTGGCCGGGCTGATCCTGCTGGCATCCATCGTGGTCGGCGTGTCCGGGGAAGGGGGCGGCACCGCGGTCTCGGGCAGCTTCTCGTTCGGCCCGGGCTTCGCCATCGGGACCGTCCTGGCGCTGGCCTGGGGCGCGGCGGGAGGCGCCCTGGGCGGGGCCCTGGCCGG
>DASWKD010000251.1:0-4073 GCA_036396815.1 Actinomycetota bacterium
GGTCACTGGCGGGCGCGCTGGGACTCACGCGCCGGTGGCCCGGGTCCGAGCCTGACGCCCGGCCTCCCGCAGAGCCTTCACGAACCGCTCACGATCGTTCCGGAACTCGCTGACCCCCGCGTCCACGGACCGGGCGATCTCGTCGATGGCAACGAAGAACGCCATCTGCCCGTGCCGGAGCGCGTCGAGGATCTCTCCCTCCCGGCGGGCCACCTTGAAGATGCTTTTGCCGTCCGTGATCAGCTTGACCTCGGACAGGTGCTCCTCCAGACCGGCCCGCCGCCGGAGGTAATCGTAGGCCCGGCGGACCCGTTGGAGCGACATGCCGCCGTCCAGCAGGGACGTGATCACCCGCAGGGCGATCAGGTCGCGGAACGAGTACAGCCTGGGGACACCGGGACGGCCTCCCGTCCGCTGGATGGAGGGCCGCACCAGGCCGATCTGGTCCCAGTACCGGAGCTGTCTGGGCGTGCAGCCGGTCAACCGGCACGCCTGGTGCGATGTGAATCCTTCCACGAACTCCCCCCAACTACATATCGGTCGGCAGGCCGTCATGGCGCGAACGCGGCAGCCGGCCCGGGGGAAGGGACGGATAGAAGTTGTAGAGGATTCGAGCGGCATGTGCAAGGCCGGGATGCGAGACGCGCTTACGCGGGACCCTGGCGCCGCCCGCGGAGGCGCTCGGCCAGCCGGGCCAGCGACGCGGTCAACGGGAACCGGTCCTGGTCGGCCGGGCCGCCCACCTGGTCGAGGCCCAGCCGGCGCAGCTGCGCGTAGATGAACAACCCGGCGGCCAGCATGACCCCGAAACCGGCCAGGGCCACCCACACGGAGACGGCGAACGCCATCAGCATGAGCAGTCCCACCACGAAAGCCACCACGCCCCACCGGATCCGCCGGGCGATGAACGCGTAGAGGGAGGAGGCGGCCGCGCGGGCCAGGCGAGGATCCTCCTCGTGGAGACGGCGCTCCATCTCCTGGAGGACCCGGAGCTCCTCCTCGGTGAGGGGCTGACGTTCCTTATCGGCAGAGGACATGGCCCGACCTCATTATAGGGACGGTCCGCCGGGAGGGGGCGCCTCTCCTCGATCGAGGAGGGCCGCCGGGAACGCGGATCCCGCGCCGAACCGGCGCTCAATCTGGTCCAGGGCCCGCTCGGCGTCTTCCCACCGGCCCTCGCGCACCAGGGCCAGCTGCTCGGCCCCCGCGGGGACCAGGCCCGAGCCGGCCATCCCCAGGAGGCGGATCCTGCGGCCCCGCCCGGGGATGGCGCCGTACAGCTCGGCGGCCACCCGGTACAGATCCGCGCCGGTGTCGGTGGCAGCGGGCAGGGTGCGGGAGCGGGTCATGGTGGCGAAGCTGGCCAGCCGGACCTTGAGGACCACGGTACGGGCCCGGAACCCCTCCGATCGCAGGCGGGAGGCAACGCGGAACGAGAGCCGGAGGACCTCCCGCAGGACGCGGTCGTCGTCGTCCAGGTCGTGCTCGAAGGTCTCCTCGTGGCTGACCTGCTTGGGGGCCTCGTACGGCACCACGGGACGGTGGTCCCGGCCCTGGGCCACCGCCCGGAGGTGGGCCGCCTGGGCCTCGCCGAACATCCGGTCCAGGACGGCGGCGGGCAGGGTGGCCAGCTCACCGACCGTCCGCACGCCCAGGCGGTCCAGGACCTGCCCGGTCTTCTCCCCCACCCCCCACAGCGCGCCCACCGGCAGCGGATGCAGGAACGAGACGACGTCGTCCGCCGGGACCACCAACAGCCCGTCCGGCTTGGCCCGGGCCGAGGCCAGCTTGGCCAGCAGCTTGTTCGGAGCCACGCCCACCGAGCACGTCAGCTCCAGCTCCTCGCGGACCCGCTGGCGGACGCGGCGGCCGATCCACTCGGGGGAACCGAACAGGGTGGTGGCTCCCGACACGTCCAGGAACGCCTCGTCCAGGGACAGTGGCTCGACGTGCGGGGTGAACGAGAGCAGGACCTCGCGGAGCCGCGTGGCCGCCGCACGGTACGCGGCGAAGTCGGGAGGCACGAACACCACGTCGGGACACAGGCGGCGGGCCCGGGCCGACGGCATCGCCGACCGCACGCCGCTCCGCCGGGCCTCGTACGACGCGGACATGACCACCCCGCGCTGTCCGGGGCTGCCCACCACCACGGGCCTGCCGGCCAGCGTGGGGTCCTTGAGCTCCTCGACGGACGCGTAGAACGCGTCCATGTCCACGTGGAGGATGGGCTCGGGGGGTGAGGCCGGGGTCACGCCGCCGCCCGGACCCGCCGCGCGGTCCGCAGGGCGGCCAGGGCCACCACGGTGAACACCACGCCCGCCGACAGCAGGAGCGGACGCACCGCGATGCGGTCGCCGACCGCAATCAGGATGGCCGCGGCCACCACGGGGCCCATCTCACCGGTCATGCTGAACGCCGCCGACACCTGGCCGGGCTCGCGGGCCACGCGCTGGATCAGGGCCTGGGACGTGGCGGTGAAGAACGGGAACCCGAACCCGAACACCACGTTGCCGGCGATGACCGCCGCCGGGACCGGCACCGAGACGTAGATCAGGAACCCCGCCGCGGCCACCAGCAGGCCCAGGGCCACCAGCGAGATCTCCCGGCCCGCCCCCCGGACCCGGGACAGGGCCACCGACCCGGCCAGCTCTCCGGCGCCGTACACGGCCCACACCGTGCCCAGGAACGCCTGGGACCGGCCCAGGCTCTCGCGGATGTAGCTCGGTTCCAGGGAGATCAGGAGCCCGATCAGCAGCCACACGGAGACGGCCAGGACGAACACCCGGCGCAGGTCGTCGGTCCGCCACGCCTCGAGGAACCCCGCCGCCGCATCACCGAACAGCGAGGACCGAGTGGTGGCCGGGCCGCGGCGGTCGGGCACAACCAGGAACAGCGCCACCGACAGCGCGGTGGCTGCCAGGGTGACCACGTAGGGGGCGTCGGGGCCGATCAGCCGGACCAGGGCCGCAGCCAGGCTGGGACCGATGATCAACTGGAGGGACAGGGCGCCGGAGATCATCCCGTTGGCCTGGACCAGGCGGTCCTGTGGCACCAGGCGCGGGACCAAGGCCCCCCGGCCAGGGGTCAGGGAGGAATGGAGGAGGCCGAACAGGGCCGAGGCCCCGTACAGGGCGGTGAGTGAATCGGTGGCCAGCGGGATCGCGGCCACGGCCGCGCTGAGCCCGACGGTGATGACCAGGAGCCATTTCGCGCTCCACCGGTCGGCCAGGATGCCGTGCACCGGGCTGGCCACGATGAACGGGAGGGAGAACGCCGCCAGGAGCAGGGCCACCTGCCCGGGCGTGGCCTGGAGGCGGTACGTGGCGTCGCCCACCACGGCCAGGAAGAAGCCCCACCGGCCCAGGCCCGCGGTGCCGTCGGCCAGGACCAGCCACAGGAACGGACGGGTGGTCAGCAGGCGAGGAGGCGCGGCGGGGGCATCGGCGTGCGGGAGGGGGACCTCGATCCCCGGCCCCTCGTCCTTCACCATCCCGCCGATCCTCCGCTGGCGTGCCAGATCTTGCGCGGCGGGGGAGCCTGCCAGCTCCCGGCGGCCCGCATGGCCTCCAGGAGTGAGCCCTCGCGGCGGGCGCGGTTCAAGGCGGCCAAATCCCACACCTCCTCCGCCACGATGCTCACCCCTCCCACCCCCGTCCGCCGGAGGCGTCCCCACACCGCGAGCAGGAAGCCGTGGAACACGGTCCGGGCCACCCTATCCTGAACCCGCTCGAACACCGTGACGTCCACCGGTCCGGTGGCGTCGTCCAGCGTCAGGAAGATGATGCGCTGGCCGCTGCGCACCGCCGGGGTCTGCGAGGACACCTTGACCCCGGCCACCATGACCCACGCGTCGCCCCTGCGGCGGCGAAGGTCCACCGACCGGACCACGCCCAGATCCACCAGCAGGGGCTCGAAGAACGACAGCAGGTGCCGAGAGGCGTCCATCCCGTGCACCTCCAGCTCCGCCCGCACCTCCTCCGCCGAGGTGTACTCCCGCAACCCCGGCGGCCCCCCCTCCCCGTGCAGCCCCAGCGTCAGCTGCTGCCCCTCCCGTTGGGTCTCGGAGGTCATCG
>DASWKD010000252.1:0-2909 GCA_036396815.1 Actinomycetota bacterium
CCGCGACCTGTACTACCCGCGGTACGTGGAGTACGCGGCCCGCCAGGCGTACGAGATGGCCGGCATCAAGGAGCCCCGCAAGGAGATCCACATCGCCGAGCCGTACGACCCGTTCGACTACAAGGAGCTGCACCACCTGGAGGGCCTGATGCTGTTCGACAAGGGCAAGGCCCCCGAGGCCATGAAGGACGGAGTGCTGAACCGGGACGGCGACCTGCCGTCCACGCCGTCGGGCGGCCTGCTGGGAGTGGGCAACCCGATCGCCGCGGCCGGGCTGATGAAGGTCTCCGAGCTGTACTGGCAGCTGTCGGGGCAGGCCGGGGCCCGCCAGGTGCCGGGAGACCCGCGCAAGGGCGTGGCCCAGGCCTGGGGCGACCTGATGCAGGTCGGCACGGTGCTGGTGATGGGCAAGTGACCGCTCGGCGGAAGCACGAGGGCAACGGCTCGCCGCCGCACTCGTTCCTGGGGCCGCGGTCCCTGACCGATCCCGAGTTCCGCGACGCCGTGGGCGCGGTGGACTTCGCCGTGGACGCCCGCTACGCGTGGGACACCGGCGTGGCCATCAGCACCTACCTGCGCGGGCTGAAGGAAGGCCGGATCCTGGCCCGGGAGTGCCGGACCTGCCGGCGGATCCTGGTCCCGCCCCGCATGTTCTGCGAGGAGTGCTTCCGTCCCACCGACCGGTGGACCGAGGTGGCCGACACCGGCCGGATCAACACTTTCTCGATCTGCTACGTGCGGTGGGACATGGTGGCCCTGGACCCGCCGGAGATCCCCGCGGTCATCGAGATCGACGGCGCCACCAAGGGGATGGGCTTCCTCCACAAGATCGCCGAGGTCAGCCCGGACGACGTGACGGTGGGCATGGAGGTCCAGGCCGTGTGGAGGCCCGAGGCCGAGCGCACGGGCTCGATCCTGGACATCTCCCACTTCCGTCCCCGCGACGAGAAGCTCCGGACCGACGCGCCCAAGCCCTTCTCCAGGCGGAGCTCCGAGACGAGGAAGCGCTGATGTTCGAGAAGCTGACCGATCCCACCGACGTGATCCTCCACGAGGGCCAGATCCCCATCCGCCACCGCTACACGCCCGGTGTGGCCGGCGAGGCCTTCTTCACCGCGCTCAAGGAGGAGGGGAAGCTCCTTGCCTCGCGGTGCCCGTCGTGCGGGATCGTGTACTGCCCGCCTCGCCTGTTCTGCGAGCGAGACTTCTCGGCCCTGGCGCCCGACGCGGAGGCCGGTCCGGGCGGCGTCCTGGAGTCGTTCACCGTGGGCTACGTGGGCGTGGAGGGCGAGCCGCTCGAGGAGCCCCGGGCCCTGGGGCTGGTCCGCCTGGACGGCGCGGACACCGTGTTCGTGCACTTCGTGGTGGACGCCGAGGAGCTGGAGATCGGCCAGCGGGTCACCGCGGACCTCCTCCCGAAGGCCGAGCGCACCGGCTCCATCCTCGACATCCGCGGGTTCCGACCCGCCTAGGGCTGGCCGGAGGCCGTGGCCCTCCTGCGGCGCAACGCCTCGGCCCACCCGCCCCCCGCGACCAGGACGGCAGGGAGGATCAGCATCCGGCCGCCGAACGGCAGTCCCACCCGATCCCATACCAGCGTCCCCAGGATCAGCGCCGCCGCCCCCAGTGCCGGGGCCAGCAGGACCCGGAGCATGGGGTCGGCGGGCAGCAGGGCCCCGGCCCACCCGCCGCCCGCCGCGAACAGCACCGCCGTCACCAGGAGAACGGCCAGGAGCAGGCCACCCGGCCGCACGTCGGCGGTGGGGGCCTCGGGGACGGCCAGCGGGGCCGGCGGGCGCGGGCCGCGGAGGATCACCACCCCCGGGGCCACCTCGCGTTCCGGCCCCGCCGCTCGCATCCGGGCGAACCCCCTGGGGTGGAAACGCTCCAGGACGACGCCCACCACGTCCGGTCGCAGCCGCCCGGTGGCCGGGCCGAACTGAAGGGTCCGGCGGGCCTGGGGCGGCGGCCCGGCCTCGAACGTCTCGGGGCGGGCGAAGGACGCGAAGATCCTGGCGTTCTGATCGGGTGGGACCACGGACTGGATCACCTGGAAGCTCAGCGGCCCCCTGCTGAGGCGGCGATCCATGATGAACAGGGCCTGCCGTCCGGGGGCCACGCGGTCGAGGTACGCGCCGGCCGCCGCTGCCTGGGCGGCGCCCTGGGGATCCACGTACGTGTCCTTCGTCTGCCACCACCGCACGGTGAGCGTCCCGAACCCGCCCACCGCCAGGGCCACCACCACTCCGCCGGCCACCAGTCCCGTCCCGCCGTGCAGGTGTGCGGCCACCCACCGGGCCGCCCACCACACCAGGACCCCGGTCAGGATGGTCAGCGGGAACAGGAACTCGATCAGCCGGGCCCCGGCCGTGGGCAGCCCGGCGAACTGGAGGACCACGGCGGTCACCGTGGCCCCGAACCACGTTCCCATGAGGACCAGGAACAGCCGCCTGGCACTCGGACGTTCCACGGGTGCCCCCGGGCGGGTGGAGGCGAAGGCCCCGGCGGCGGCCATGGGCACCGCGGCGTAGATCGACCGGTCGCCGAGCTTGAGGAGGTTCTCCTGGAGCCGGGTCTTGAGGTGCCCCAGGCTCCGCAGGCCCAGCCATCCCGTTGAGGGGGGGGAGAGGAAGGACGCCGCGACCAGCGCCGCCGAGCCTCCGGCCGCCCATAGGACCGGCGCCGTCCCCAGGAACCGCCGGGCCGATCCCTCTCGCGGGCCCCCCAGGGGCCACATCGTCCATCCTGCAAGGGACGTCACCAGCACGGCCGTTGCGAACACGTAGAACGGCCAGTGCGAGAGCCCGGCCGCGCCGAGCAGGAGCCCCGCTGCCAGGGCCCCTCGCTTCCATCCGGCCCAGGAGATCACGGCGGCCACGGCCGCCAGGACCAGGGTGGCCGTGACCAGG
>DASWKD010000253.1:0-9765 GCA_036396815.1 Actinomycetota bacterium
CCGACGCTATGGGAGAGACCAGCACCTTCGACTGGGATTCGGACACCGAGACGGCCACCATGACCGACGCCAAGGGGAAGGAGTGGGTGGACGTGTACGACGGGGGCGTCCTGTTCTCCCGGACCGATCCCCTCGGCAACACCACCTCCTACGGCTACGACGCCGAGCTGAACCTGGTCCGGCTCACCGACCCGGCCGGAAACGACTGGACCATGACCTACGACGCCAGGGGGAACCTCCTCAAGCGGGTCCCCCCGGGGGCCTCCATCCCGGCCAACACCTACGCCTACAACACCAGGAACGACCTGACCTCCATCCGCCAGGATGCCTCGAGAATCACCACGTTCGCCTACGATGCGTCGGGCAACCTGATCAAGGTCACCCGTCCCGGCTCGAACATCACCCTGTTCGGCCGAGACCCCGGAGGCTCCGGGCTCCTGGTGAGCACCACCGATCCGGAGGCCCACACCACCGCGTTCGGCTACGACCTGGACGGAAACCTCGACGAGATTACCTCTCCCCTCGGCCACACGACCACGATGGCCTACGACGGCTCGGGGAGGATGACCTCCATGGTCGAGCCCCGCGGCAACGCCGCGGGAGCCCCTCCGGCCGACTACACGTGGGCCTTCACCTACGATGACGGGGACAACGTGCTGACCCGGATGGATCCCCTGGGCAACACGACGGAGTGGGCCTACGACGACGCCGGACGCCTGGCCACCACGGAGGACGCCAAGGCCAGGATCACCGCCTACGGCTACAACGACGCCGGGGAGCTCACCTCGGTCGATCCCCCCGGCCCAGTGGGAGCGACCACCTACGCCTACGATGAGCGGGGATCGCTCGAGACCCGGACCGACCCCAACTCGCACACCACCACCTACGGCTACGACGCCGCCGGGCGACTGGCCGAGGTGGAGGCCCCCCTGGGCAGGGTGTGGAGCTACGCCTACGATCCCAACGGAAACCTGGAGCAGGTGACCACTGCCGCCGGCAACGCCACCCCGGCCGCAGGCGACGGACAGATCTCGTATTCCTACGACGCCCGGAACTCGCTCACCGGCATGGACTACTCAGACTCCACCCCCGACGTGGGCTTCGAGTATGCCTACGACGAGGCGGGCACGGCCCTGCTCACCGAGATGACAGATGGAGCGGGCACCGAGACCTACGGCTACGACGACCTGGACCGGCTCACCGAGGTCGAACGGGGCACCCAGGCCTTCGGATACGGCTACGATGATTCGGGGAACCTGACCCAAAGGACCTATCCGGACGGGACGGTGGTGTCACTGACCTATGACCTGGACTCCAGGCTCGATGTTGTGACCACAGGTACCCAGGTCACCGACCACGCCTGGGACGCGGCCGGGAACCTGACCCAGGTCACCCTCCCCAACGCCACGGTGGAGGCCCGGTCCTACGACCGGGCCGGGAGGCTCACCCAGGTGGCCCACACCGGGGCCTCGGGGGCCCTTTCCACCTACGACTACACCCTGGATCAGACCGGCAACCCCAGTGCGGTCCAGAGCCCCGAGGGACGGATCACCTACGGCTACGACCAGCTGGATCGTCTGACCGAGGCCTGCTACGGGGCGGCGTGTCCCACCGCCGGCGAGCGGATCGCCTACTCCTACGATGCGGTGGGCAACAGGACCACCGAGACCCGGACCCCCGGGGGGACCACCACGTACGCCTACGACGCCGCCGACCAGCTCACCTCGGCCACGACCTCCGGGCCTCTGGGAGGGACCACGTCCTATGCCTTCGACCAGAACGGCAACCAGATTCAGGCCGGGGGGAGGACCTTCACCTACGACCTCGCCAACAGGCTGGTCTCAACCACCGAAGGTGCCACCACCACGGCCTACGAATACGACGGGGCCGGCAAGCGCCTGGAGGCCACCACCGGGACCCAGAGCACCGCATACACCTGGGACCCCAACGCCTCGCTGCCGCTCTTGGTCAGGGAATCCGAAGGCGCCGGGACGCTCCTCCGCCGCTACGTGTACGGGGCCGATCTCGTCTCCCAGACCACGCCGGGGGCGTCCCGGTTCTACCACCACGATGGCCTGGGCTCGGCCGTGGCCCTGTCCTCGGCTACCGGAGCGGTGGAGGCCCGTTACGCCTACGAGCCGTACGGCCCCGTCCGGACGGCGGCGGGTCTCCCCCCGCTTCCGGGCTCTCCGCCCCCGCCGGCCAACCCGATGCGGTTCACCGGTGAGTACTTGGACGGACAGAGCGGCCTGTATCACCTGCGGGCCAGAGAGTATGACGCGGGGACGAGCAGATTCCTGCAGACAGATCCATATCCGGCTCTCCTCCGTGCCCCATTCCTGAGCCAGTACCTGTATGCGAATGGCCGACCCACTGTGATGCGGGACGAAACCGGTCTTCGCGCCGAAATGATCTCCTATGAACTGGTGAGCCACAACTATTCATTGCCATCGTGCGCCAGCCTGCGATACGAGGCCGACGCCGGGTACATCGAAGTCCAGACGACGCCAGACGGATTCGTGCCGTGGGGGGCATATCTCTATGGACTCCCCTTCCTTAGCTTCGGACTATGGCATGCGGAAGCCTTCGTCGATGGGCGTAGAGTCGATAAGAAGGATCAATTCCACCCGCCACACGGAACGGTGAATCCCAAGGACGCGCGTCCGGGAGGAGTGCTGTCGATTGAGGTTGACTTCCAGGGTCTATTCTTCAGCGCGCACAGCATCCCCAACGCCTGCGTCATCCCAGGCCGAGATGCGAATTAGGGAAGGCTCCTTGGCGCTGGCTCTGGCCGTTAGACTGAAAGAAGTAGTTCCCGTTGAACTGGAAACGTGGGCTGAAGGCGGGAACCTGGTCATCGGCGCGAAGTCAGCTGGGTGGAGCCGTACCGGACTAGAAGACATTCTCGAGAGCGACGATGTTCAACATCCGAGCATCGAAACAGCTTTGTGGGCGGGAGCAAGCGCTGTTCAGGACTTTGTTGCCGAATTCCTGGCCCTGCCATGGCCGGGCTCAGGTGGTGCAATGCCTCTACCACGCATCCAAAGGGAACCTGACAGATTCCTGGTTCTGTGGACTCTGAACGATGATGTAGTCCTATCGCTTCGACCCATTCTCTATTCGGATCTTCAGTAGGCGACAATCAAACGAGTCGGCTCGGGGGCCGACTGCGTTCACACCGTTCTTGCTATGAGGACGGCGCAATGATCCGGCGCTCGGGGCGGCCGAGGTGGAAGCCCTGGCCCAGCGACACGCCGAGGGTGCGCAGGGTCTCCAGCTCGGCCTCGGTCTCGATGCCCTCGGCGGCGATCGTGGCCCCGATCTCCCCGGCGAAGGCGATGAACGACGCGGCCAGGGCCCGGCGGACGGGGTCCAGGTGGATGTCGCGGGTCAGGGCCACGTCCAGCTTGATCAGGTCCGGGCACAGCTTGACCACGTGCCGCAGGTTCGCGTACCCGGCCCCGACGTCGTCCACGGCCACTCGGGCCCCGGCGGCCCGCACGGTCTGCGAGGCCTCGCGCACCCGCTCGTAGTTGCGCACCGGTGAATGCTCGGTGAGCTCCACCACCACCCGCCCGGCCGGCACCTCGGCCAGCAGGTCCAGGAACCCCGCAAACACCATGACCTCCGGCGACACGTTGACCGACAGGAACAACCCCTCCGGCACCTCCTCCAGCGAGGACAGCGCCACACGCACGGCGGCCATCTCCAGCTCCCGGGCCAGTCCCACCTCCACCGCCTCGACGAACCACCGGTCCGGGCCCCGGGCCGGGCGGCCGGCGAACCGGGCCAGTGCCTCCAGGCCCACGGGCTCCCCGGTGGCCAGGTCGGCGATGGGCTGGAAAGCCATCGACAGCCCGTTGCCGGTGGCCAGGGCATCGCGGATCCGCCGGGCCTTGCGGCGCTTCAGCTCCCGGGCCTCCTCCAGCCGGCCCAGCTCCTCCCCGACCAGCGCGGACAGCGTGCCCAGGAACGCGGAGTCGCGCGGATCGAGGTGCGGCGACGGACGGGCGCCCACGCCGAACATCGAGCCGTACACCCGGCCATCCGGGAACCGGACCGGCGCCCCCAGGTACGAGCCGATGCCCCGGGCTCGGGGGAAAGCCAGCTTCCGGACCCGCGGGTCGGCGCGGGTGTCGGTGACCAGGCCGTGCGGGTCGGTGTCCAGGGCGTAGCGGCACAGGGTGTCCTCGAACGGGACCCGCTGGCCGGGGAGCAGGCCGAACGCCTGCCCGCGGCCCTGGACCATCCGGATCACCTGGGAGCCGCCGGCGAACTCCGAGAGCACGGCGGCGTCGAGCCCGGCCTGGGCGCGGGCCAGCGAGAGGATGCGGTGAACGAGGCCACCGGGGGGAAGCGGCCGCGTGCCCGGAAGAGCGCGCGGTGCCGTTGCCATGTGGAGCGGAAGGATGCACGCTCGCACTGCTTGCGGTCAATGGGGAATCCGGCCGACCGACGCAGGGCGACCGGCTTACGGAGAACGCAGGGCGTACACGCCGGTTCCCGTCTTCTCGACCGGCCCGGCGGGGTCCCGCGCCGCGGCGGCCAGGGCGGCCACGAACCGCCGCCGCAGGTCCTTCTGGGTGAAGGGATCGACGTATCCCCTCCGGAGGGCCAGGTCCTGGATCTTCGTCCAGTGCAGGGGCACGCCCTCCTCCTCCAGGACCTTCACCGCGGCGTCGAGCGGCTCCACGGGCTCACAGGTCCCGGGCCGCGGGGATCACGGCCTCGGCCACCAGGTCCAGCATCGCGTCGTCGGCCACGGCGAACGGCAGAGGCGCAGCCCCGACGATCGTCTCCTCCACGCCGTGCGCGGCGAACGCCGCCAAGCGCTCCAGGACCTGCTCCGGGGTGCCCACCAGCTTGTCCCGGCCCCACTCCTCCAGGGAGACGCCGTCCAGCACGCCGCCGGGGGCCCAGGCCTGCCAGGCCTTCCACCGGGCGGCCAGGTCGGCCTGGTCCTCGCCGACCAGCGCGTACAGCCCGAGGGACTGCCGGATCATGACCCGGCCGGCCTCCTGGCAGGCCCGGCGGAGGGCCCGGGCCCGCTCGCCGTAGTCCTCGGGCGTCCAGGCCCACACCGTGTTCCACCCGTCGGCCAGCCGGGCCATCAGCCGGCGCAAGCGGGGCCCGCCCTTGCCCCCCACCCACAGCGGCGGCCGCGGCTGCTGAGCAGGGGACGGCCGGTTGTAGGCCTCGTCCAGGCGGAAGTGCGTGCCCTGGTAGGACGCCGGGCCCTGGCCGAACAGGCGGTGGAGGACCTCCAGGGTCTCCTCCAGGATCTCGAACCGCTCCCCCGGCGTGCCGAACCGGTAGCCGAAGGCCCGATACTCGTCCTCGTACCAGCCGGCGCCCAGGCCGAGGTCCAGGCGGCCGCCGGACAGCAGGTCGATCGTGGTGGCCGACTTGGCCAGCGTGGCCGGGTGCCGGAACCCGGTGGACACCACCAGGCTCCCCAGCCGGATCCGCTCCGTCACCGTGGCCAGCGCGGCCAGCGTGGTCAGCGGCTCCGCGGCGCCATAGGGCCGGTCCGGGCCGCCGTACCGGGCCAGCGACAGGAAGAAGTGATCCGAGACCCACACCGAGTCGAAGCCCAGGTCCTCGGCCCGCCGGGCCGCGGCGGCCAGCCGCTCCCAGGTCACCGGGGCGCCGTCCGGCGACGAGAAGTCGTAGTGGGGCAGGGCCAGGCCGATCCTCACCCCGGGGATGCTACAGGCAGTCCAGGATGTCCTGCGGCCCGGTCAGCTCGGTCATGGGCGGGACCCGGATCCCGGCGGGGATCTTGAGGCGCGGGTACACGCTGACGCCGTCGGCCAGGTGGACGCCGGCGTGGATCGTGGTCTCGTCGCCCAGGGCCACGTAGCCCTCGATCACCGTGGGCTCCTGAGGGCTGGACCGGACCTCGCTCATGGAGCCGACCACCGAGTTCCGGATGGTGGCCCGGGGGCCGACGATGGCCCCGTCCCGGACCGCGGACCGGGCGATGTAGGCCCCCTCGCGGACCTCCACGTCGTCGTCCAGGTTGGACTCGGTGATCACCACGCCGGGCCCGATCTCGCAGTACCGCCCGATGCGCACCGCCGGGCCGATCGTGACCAGGCCCTCGGCCATCTTCTCCTGGAGGGTCTTGCCGGTCCGCTCGTCGCGGAGGTGCAGGGACTCCGGGGCGATCCACACCCGGTTCTCCGGGTCGTACGGCGGGCCCATCAGCTTGCCCAGCGACTCGAACTCCCCGTGCAGGACGTCCACCGCCGTCTCCACGTAGTCCTGGACGTTCCCCAGGTCGCCCAGCCGGCGGACGGGGTGCGCGTACACGGGGTAGCCGTTGCCCACCAGCCACGGCAGGAGGTCCTTGCCGAAGTCCAGCCGCGTGCGGCGGAGCGAGGCCACCTCAGGATCGGCCATGGCCTTCCGCATGGCGTCGGGGTTCAGCAGGTAGAAGCCGGCGTTCGTCATCAGCGGCATGCGCTCGAACTCGTCGGGATCGGGGACCTGGAAGTGCTCGCGCAGGGCGGTGAGCGAGGGCTTCTCCACGAACTCGTGGATCCGGTGCTCTGGGTCGGTCAGCATCACGCCGTACTTCTCGGCCACCTCCGCCGGCGCCCGGACCATGGCCCCGATGGTCACCGCGGCCCCGGTCTCCAGGTGCTGGCGGTACATGGGCTCCAGGTCGAAATCGATCACCGAGTCCGTGGGGAACACCAGCGCGGGGCGCTCGATACCCCAGTACTCCAGCATGCGCAGGGTCGAATCGGCGCTCCCGGTGGACAAAGCGTCGAACTTCACCGGCGAGTACTGCACGTCCACGCCCAGGGCCTCGCCGTAGCCCAGGAGGACCTTGATCTGGTACCGGTTCTCCTTGCCGTGGGCCACGATCGAGTACTCCTTGATGCCCTCGGCCGACAGGAGCTGGACGACCCACGTGATCAGGCGGCGGCCCAGGAAAGCCATGGCCGCCTTGGACCGGAGGTAGCCGGGGGCCTTGAGCGTCAGCGGCCGGGCCCGGACGCCCTGTCCACCGGCGAGGCCGATGCCGACGATATCGGACACGGTGGACACACGTGCATCCTACCGCGACGGTTCAGCTGGCCCGGAGGACCCCGCTCAGGATGACCCGTCCGTCGCCGTCCCGGACCACCACCGACGCGGTCCGGGAGATGTCGCGCTCGAAGTACCGGTACACGGCCATCTCCCCGGGGGACGAGGGCTGGAGCCGGCCCACCACCCTGCTCCCGCCGTCCAGGAAAGCCCGGTAGGGGCCGCGGTCCTCGGGCAGGTCCCCGGCGATGATCAGGGCCCAGTCGAAGCCTCCCGGCGAGTCGAACACGATGGCCCGGCCGCCACTCATCGAGGATCCGCCGTCGGCCGGGGCCAGGTTCGCGGAGCGGACCCGGCCTTCCCCCGCGTCCCGCAGGAGCTCGGCCACCACGGCCTCGAACCGCTCGGCCCGGGCCGCCGCCGACTGGGCCGCGGCCTCCAGCCGCTCGGCCTTGCCGGTCATGGCCACGGCCCACCCGAACGCGCCCACGGCCAGGAGCGCCGCGACCAGCGCGGCCACCACGGGACGGCGCGACCGCCGGGCCGGGGGAAGGGCGGCCCGGATCTTGCGCACCACGCGCTCCTCGAGGTCGGGAGACGGCCGAGCCGGCGGGAGGGCGTGGCCGACCAGACTCGCCCCCTCGGCCAGCTCCGCCGCCTCCTTCCGGCACCCAGCGCACCACGCCAGGTGACGCTCAACGGCCCGCCGGTCGGCGCGGCCCAGGGCGTGCAGGACGTGCTCGGGGAGGAGGTCCCGGATGGCCGGACAGTCCATCACCCCTCCTCCGGCTTGTGGGTCCGGCGGAGCTTGATCAGGGTGGCCCGGATCCGGGTCTTCACCGTACCCAGCGGGATCCCCCCGGCGAGGGCGATCTCCCGGGCCGTCCACCCGCGGTAGTAGGCCAGGTGGAGCAGGCGGCGCTCGTCGGCGGACAGGCCGGCCAGGGCCCCGCGGGCCACCATGCCGTCCACCACCGCGTCCTCCTCGACCACGGTGGGCTCGGGGGCCTCCTCCAGCGGGATCCCGGACCGCTGGGGGCGGGACGCAGCGTGCCGGATGTGGTCCACCGCGGTGTTGTGAGCGATGGCCATGAGCCACGTGGACAGCCGGCCCCGGGCGGGATCGAACCGGGCGGCCTTGCGCCACGCGGACAGGAACACCTCCTGGGTCAGGTCCTCGGCGCTCTGGGCCGAGCCCAGCATGCGCAGGCCCAGGGTGTACACCGGCCGGGCGAACCGCTCGTAGACGGTGCGCACCGCCGCCTCGTCACCCGTGGCGAGCCGCATCATGAGGTCGCGCTCTTCATCGCCGGTCAGGCCCCGGTTCATGGACCGCCCTCCCGAACCGTTCTACGGATGACCGGCGTTCCCGGTTTGCGCGCCATCGGTGTCAGACCCCCCAGTCATTATGGGGCCCCTCCCCCGGATGGGTCTTCCCCGTGGCGTGTGGCACGAACTCGGGAGATGTGGCACGATAATCACTGACATGGCACGAGAGCAGCAGGATGACGTGCTCAGGGCGGAGATCCGGGTGGGGCGGCAGGGCCGGATCGTGATCCCCGCCCCCCTGCGCAGGGCGCTGGGCTACCAGGAGGGCGACGAGCTGATCGCGTACATCCTCGAGGGGCAGCTGGTCATCAGCACCCGGGACGCGATCATGGATCTGGTCCGCGGATCGGTGGAGGTCGAGCCCGGGAGGAGCGTCGTGGACGAGCTCATCGCCGAGCGGCGCCAGGAGGCCCGGCGCGAGGAAGCGGAGGAGCGAGCGTGGCTCGAGGAGCGCTCGACGCATCGGCGCTCCTCGCGCTGATCCTCGGTGAGCCGGGCGGGGCTACCGCCGATGCGGCCAGCGACGGCGGTGTGGTCTCCGCCGTGAACTGGAGCGAGGTCGAGCAGCGGCTCATGGATCTCGGTCACGATCCGCATCCCCAACGGGTCAGGCTGATCGCCGGCGGTCTGACCATCCACGCGTTCGACCTGGACGACGCCCACGGTACCGCGGTGCTCCGTCACCCGACCCGCGCACTCGGGCTTTCGCTGGCCGACCGGGCCTGCCTGGCCCTGGCCGGCCGCCTCGGCGTGCCCGCCTACACCGCCGACCGCCGCTGGGCCGGCCTCGATCTCGGCATCGAGATCGTCGTCATCCGCTGATCATGGGCCCAGGCGGAGGCGGCAGATCGTGCGCTCGGCGAAGGGCTTGAACTCCTTGAGGGAGGCCGAGGGCTTGAGGCCTCCGAGCATGCCCTCGATCAAGCCGAGGTGGAGCGTGCACACCAGCTCGCGGTGGTCGCCGGCCAGCTCGCGGAACGGGCAGTCGCGGAGGGTCACGTCCACCGCCCCGCCCACCCGGCGGAACCGAGGGTCGAAGCCCGCCGCGGCCATGGCCTCCTGGAGCACGGCCAGGTTGCGCCCGGCGGGGAGCTTCACGCCGGGCTTGGGCCCGCCCTGCGAGACCAGGTACGCGCCCCACTCGCGGGCCAGGCCCTGGGCCCGGTCCAGGTCCCGCCGCCCCTTGAGCAGGCCCGCCAGTATCTCGGCCAGCATGCGGTAGTCTCGGCCCTCGGAGGCCTCGGGCACCAGGGCCTGGTACTGGGTCTGGGGCCGGCCCACCGTGGAGGCCTTGCGGACCTGGCGCGACACCAGCCCGGCCTCCTCCAGGCGGCGGAGGTGTGGGCGCAGGGTGTTCGGATGCAGCGACAGCCGGCGGGACATCTCCTGCACCGACAC
>DASWKD010000254.1:0-1607 GCA_036396815.1 Actinomycetota bacterium
CGGCCAGTGGACCCTTCCCAACCCCCAGGGCGCCGACGAAAACTGCACGATCCACAACTACAACGTCGTCCCGACCAAGCACGACAGGTACATCATGGTGGGGGGGAACTACCAAGCGGGGACGTGGGTGACCGAGTTCACCGACCCGGCCAACCCGGTCACGCTGGGGTGGGCCGATCCGCCCACCCTGGGCGCGGGACCCTTCTGCTCGCAGACGAGCCCCCCTGGGTGCCAACTCGGTGGTGCCTGGTCCTCGTACTGGTACGACGGGTTCCTGTACGAGTCCGATATCACACGCGGCCTGGCCGTGTACAACTACAGCGGAAAGGAGATGGCGGCGGACCTGAACGTCGATCACCTCAACCCGCAGACTCAGGAGTTCTCCCTCTAGGGAGGCCCCGGTCATTCGACGCGAGGGCGGGGCTCCGGCCCCGCCCTCGTCGTTCGCCTATCGTTCGGGCATGGCGTCGCTGCTGGTCCAGGGGGCACGGGCCTGGCTGGGGCCCGGGCGATGGCTCGACGACCCCGCGGTCGTCCTGGAGGGCGGCCGTATCCTGTGGGTGGGGCCGGCAGGCCACGCCGGCCCCGCGGACCAGGAGGTCGAGGGCCGCTGGTTCCTGATGCCCGGGGCCGTGGACCACCACGTCCACCTGGGGCTCTCCGACCCGCGGGCCGTCCTCCGGGGCGGCGTGACCGCGGTCCGGGACCTGGGGTGGCCGCCGGAGGACGTCTTCCCGATGGTGGACATCTCCACGGGCACCGCATCCCAGGGCCCGGCCGTGGCCGCGGCGGGGCCGATGCTCACCTGCCGGGGCGGGTACCCGGCCCGGGCCTCGTGGGCGCCCCCGGGAACCGCGCTGGAGGTCGAGGGGCCCGCCGACGCCGTGGCCGCCGTCCTCCGCCTGGCGGACAGCGACCCGGCGGTCATCAAGGTCACGCTCAACGCCGAGGCCGGGCCGACGCTGTCGGATCAGGAGCTGCTGGCCATCGTGGAGGCCGCCCATGGGCGGGGTCTGGCCGTCACGGCGCACGTCCAGGGCCCCGGACAGACCGAGCGGGCGGTGGGCGCCGGGGTTGACGAGCTGGCCCACACGCCGTGGACCGAGCGGCTCCCCGACGCCCTGGTCCAGGCCATGGCCCGCTCGGTGGTCATCGTCAGCACGCTGGACATCCATTCGTTCGGGCGCTCGACGCCCCAGCTCGAGACCGCCCTGGACAACCTGCGGCGGTTCCACGACGCCGGCGGGCGGGTCCTGTACGGAACCGACCTGGGCAACGGTCCCATCCCGCCGGGCATCCACGCCGCCGAAGCTCGCCACTTGGCCGCTGCCGGGCTCACCCCCGACGAGATCCTGACTTCCATGACCCGGCACAGCCTGGAGACCGGGGCCCCCGCCGACCTGGTGGGCCTGGGCGGAGACCCCACGGAAGACCTGGGCGCGCTGGCCGGGCCCGGCCTGGTGGTGCGGGAGGGAAGCGTCCGATTCCTGGAGCGATGACGTCCGGCGGTACGATGCCGCCATGGCCGAGGTCGAAGCAACGCCAACCGGACGGGGGGTCGTGCGGCCTGCCCCGTCCCCCGCCCTCCCCGCCCCCCGGGCCGGCGT
>DASWKD010000255.1:0-4083 GCA_036396815.1 Actinomycetota bacterium
CCCCCCCCCCCCCCCCCCCCCCGCCCCCCCGCTGCGCCCAGACCTTGATCGGCATCCCCCACAAGCGCACGAACCCCTCGGCATGGGCGTGGTCGAACCGGTCCTCGCCCTGCTCGTACGTGGCCAGCGACACGTCGTACAGCGCGACCGGGCTCCGCCGCCCGACCACCGTGCACGACCCCTTGTGGAACCGCAGCCGGACCTCGCCGGTCACCTCGGCCTGGGTCTCGGCCATGAACGCCCGCAGCGCGGCGTGCAGCGGACCATGCCACTGGCCGTAGTAGCAGAGCTCGGCCCACCGCCGCTCCAGGGCGGCCTTCTGGTGGGCCAGATCCCGCTCCAGGGTCAGGTCCTCGATCTCCCGGTGGGCGGCGATCAGGGCCAGCGCCCCCGGCACCTCGTACAGCTCCCGGGACTTGATGCCCACCAGGCGGTTCTCGATCATGTCCACCCGCCCGTACCCGTGGGCTCCAGCGATCGCCGTGAGTCGAGCGATCAGCTCTACCGGTCCAAGCGGCCGATCGTCCAGGGTCACGGGGCGCCCCCCGTCGAAAGCCACGACAACCTCGCCCGGGTCCTCGGGTGCGTGGCGCGGGTCGACGGTCAGGGCGAACGCGTCGGCCGGCGGCTCCGCCCAGGGGTCCTCCAGGGCGCCGGCCTCGATCGTCCGGCCCCACAGGTTCTCGTCCACCGAATACGTCTTGGCCTCCGACGGCAGGGGGATCCCCCACCGCTCGGCCAGGTCCAGCGACTCCGCGCGAGACCGGGCCTGCTCCCGGATGGGCGCCATCACGCCGAGGTCCGGGGCCAGCGCGCCGAACGAGACCTCGAACCGGACCTGGTCGTTGCCCTTGCCGGTGCACCCGTGGGCCACCCATGCCGCGCCGGCCTCGCGGGCCACCCGGACCACCTCGGCGGCGATCACCGGGCGGGCCAGCGCCGAGACCAGCGGATACTTCCCCTCGTACAGCGCGTTGGCGTGCAGGGCGGGGAGGCAGGCCTCCTCGGCGAAGCGATCGCGGGCATCGACGACCACCAGCTCCGCGTTCGCCGCGGCGGCCCGGGCCTCCACCTCGGCCGGGTCGTACGGCTGGCCGAGGTCCACGAAGCAGGCCACCACGTCCAGCCCCCGCTCCTCGCGCAGGGACCGGGCGGCCACGCTGGTGTCCAGCCCCCCCGAGTAGGCCAGGACCACGCGCTCGGTCACTGGGCCTCCTCCCCGGCCGCCAGGCCCTGGAGCCGGGCCTGGACCGTGGCCCCGCGCACGCCCTCCGCGGCGATCACCAGGATGGTGTCGTCGCCGGCCACCGTCCCGATCACCCCGTCCACGTCCGCCGCGTCCAGGGCCTGGGCCACCGTGTTGGCCGCGCCGGGCGGCGTCTTGACCACCACCAGGTTCCGACTGGCGTCCATCGACACCAGGAACTCCTCCAGGACCCGTCGCAGGCGGTCCAGGCCGCCGGCCGGCGACGCGGCCTCCGGCGGCGCGTACCGGAGGTGCCCCCGGGCGTCGCGGACCCGGACCAGGCCCAGCTCCTCCAGGTCCCGGGACACGGTGGGTTGGGTGACGTCGAATCCCCTGTCCCGCAACCGATCCGTGATGGCCTGCTGGGAGCCGAGGGCCTCGGTCCGCACCAGGTCCAGGATGGCCTGCTGGCGCCTCCGCTTCACGCCGCCACCTCCAGCGCGTCGCCGAACCGGCTGACCGCCCGATCGACGTCCTCGTCCGTGGCGGTGAGCGGCGGGGTGAACCGGACCACGCCGGGACCCGCCTCGGTCAGGACCAGCCCGCGGCCCAGCGCGGCCAGGACCACGTCCCGGGCGGCCAGGCCCTCGACGAGCTCGACGCCGGCCAGGAGGCCGGCCCCTCTCACGTCCGCCACCGCGTCGTGCCCGAGGCGCCGCAGCCCGGCCATCATCCGCTCGCCCTGCCGCGCCGCGTTATCCACCAGGCCCTCGTCCTCGATCACGTCCAGAACGGTCAGCGCCCCCACGCACACCACGGGGTTGCCGCCGAACGTGGACGCGTGGTCGCCGGGACCGAAGGCCACCTCCGGCCGCGACAGGCACGCCCCGATCGGCAGGCCGCCGCCCAGGGCCTTGGCCAGCGTCATCACGTCGGGGCGCACGTCGTGCAGGGGGTGGGCGAACCAGGCCCCGCACCGGCCCACACCGGTCTGGACCTCGTCCAGGATCAGGAGGGCGCCGGCCGCATCGCAGATGCCCCGGGCGGCCGCCAGGTACCCGGGCGGGGCGGGGATCACCCCGCCCTCCCCCAGCACCGGCTCCAGGATCACGGCCGCCGTGTCCGTGCCCACGGCCTGCTCCAGGGCCTCGGCGTCCCCGTACGGCACGTGGGTGAACCATGGCGGCATGGGCTGGAACGGCTGGTGCTTGTGGGGCTGGCCCGTGGCGGCCAGCGTGGCGAAGGTCCGGCCGTGGAACCCGCCGGCCGCGGCCACGAACCTCGGGCGGCCGGTGGCCTTGCGGGCCAGCTTCAGGGCGGCCTCGTTGGCCTCGGCCCCGGAGTTGCAGAAGAAGGCCTGGCCCCACCCGGCCAGGGCCGTCAGCCGCTCGGCCAGGGCGGCCTGCGGCTCGGTGGAGAACAGGTTGCTGACGTGGGCCAGCCGGGCGGCCTGGCCGGCCACGGCCTCCACCCATCGAGGGTGGGCGTGGCCGATCTGGGCCACGGCGATCCCCGCCGCGAAGTCCAGGTACACGCGGCCGGTCTCGTCGAACAGGCGCGTGCCCTGGCCGCGGACGAAGGTCACCGGGTACCGGGCGTAGGTGGGCATCAGCGCGTCCACGACGACGTGGGTCATGCGTCCTCCGCCCGGGGGACCTCGGGGCCCTCGGCGGTGATCATGGTCCCCAGGCCCTCCGGCGTGAACAGCTCCAGGATCAGGGCGTGGCGGACCCGGCCGTCCAGGATGTGCGACCGGCCGACCCCGGCGTCCATGGCCCGGATCACGCCCTCGACCTTGGGGATCATCCCGCCCCCCACCACGCCCTCCCCCAGAAGGCGCCGGCACTGCTCCACCGAGAGCTCCGACAGCAGCTCGGGGACGCCGTCCACCGCGTCGTACAGCCCGGGCACGTCGGTCAGGTAGATCAGCTTCTCCGCGCCGAGGGCCACGGCCAGGGCCGCCGCGGCCTCGTCGGCGTTCACGTTGTAGGCCTGGCCCGCGGCGTCGGCCGCGGTGGAGGCCACCACGGGGACGAAGCCGTCCATCATGCCGTGGACCACGCCCACGTTGACCTCGACGATCTCACCCACCAGGCCCAGGTCGGCGGCCTTCGGGGCGGCCACGAACAGCGAGCCGTCGTCGCCGGACAGACCGGCGGCCGGGACGCCCTGGCGGTTGATCAGCGAGACCAGGTGGGTGTTGATCCGTCCCACCAGGACCATGCGGGTCACGTCCAGGGTGTCGGGGTCGGTGACCCGCAGGCCCCGCTCGAACCGGGTGGCCAGGCCCAGCCGGCCGGCGACCTCGGTGATCTGCGGGCCCCCGCCGTGCACCACCACCGGGCGGACGCCGGCCAGCCGCAGGAGGGCCACGTCCTCCGCGAAGCTGGCCGCCAGGTCGGGCTCGGTCATGGCCGCGCCGCCCAGCTTGACCACCACGGTCTTGCCCCAGTGCTCGCGGATGTACGGGAGGGCGTCCAGCAGGATCTGGGCCTTGGCCACGGTCCGCTGGCGGACGCCGCTCTCCTGGATGCTCACGTCGTGTACTCCGCGTTGATCCGCACGTACTCGTAGCCCAGGTCGCACCCGAACGCCGTGGCCTCGGCCCGGCCCAGGCCCAGGTCCACCCGGATCACCACGTCGCGCTCCTTGAGGGCCTCGCGGCAGGCCTCGGCATCGAAGGGAGCGAGGGCCCCGGCCCGGACCACCTCGTGCCCGGCCAGCCGGGCCGAGACCAGGTGCGGGACCAGGGGCACACCGGCGGCGCCCACGGCCTGGAGGATGCGCCCGGCGTTGGGGTCGGCCCCGAACACGGCCGTCTTGACCAGGAGCGAGCCGGCCACGGCGTCGGCAACCCGGGCAGCCGAGGCCGCATCCTGCGCGCCGGTGACCTGGAC
>DASWKD010000256.1:0-2833 GCA_036396815.1 Actinomycetota bacterium
TGTACAGCCTGGTAGACGTCCTGTTCTCGTTCCTGGTGGGAGCCTGAGGCCGGTGATTGAGGCTCCCGTCAGGCCGGGCTAGCATGGCCGTCGTGAGCGAGTCCCCCCAGCCTTCCGGCCGCCCCGCTCGCGTGCTCACCGGGTACCGCCCGACCGGGCCGCTCCACGTGGGGCACTGGTTCGGCAACATCCAGAGCATGCTCGAGCTCCAGCGGACCCACGACGCGTTCTTCTTCGTGGCCGACTGGCACGCCCTGACCACCGACTTCGACCGGACCGAGCGCCTCCCCGGGAACATCCGCGAGCTGGTCTTGGACTGGCTGGCCGCCGGCATCGACCCGCAGCAGGCCACGGTGTACCTCCAGTCACACGTCTCGGAGGTCGCCGAGCTGACCCTCCTGCTGGGCATGATCACGCCCCTGGGCTGGCTGGAGCGCGTCCCCACGTACAAGGAGCGCCTCCGCGATCTGGCCGAGCGGGAGATCGCCAACTACGGCCTGCTCGGCTACCCGGTGCTCCAGACCGTGGACATCGTCATCGTCAGGGGGGAGGTGGTGCCGGTGGGTGAGGACCAGGTGGCCCACCTGGAGCTGGCCCGGGAGATCGTCCGCCGGTTCAACGGGCTGTACGGCGAGATCCTGGTGGAGCCTCAGGCCATGCTGTCGGAGACGCCGCGCATCCCCGGGACGGACGGCCGGAAGATGTCCTCGTCCCTGGGCAACGACATCCGGATCAACGACGAGCCGGACGTGATGCGGAAGAAGGCCTCCAGCATGGTCACCGACCCCCAGAAGATCCGGCTGGGCGATCCCGGCCGTCCCGAGATCTGCCCGGTGTTCGCCCTCCACCGGAAGTTCTCCCCGGACATCCTGGTGGAGACCGAGGCCGGGTGCCGGGCCGGCACCCTGGGCTGCGTGAAGTGCAAGCAGAACCTGGGCGAGCGGCTGGTGGCGCACTTCGGCCCATTCCAGGAGCGCCGGCGGGCTCTCGACCCATCCGCGGCCGACGACGTGCTGGCCGCCGGCCGGGACAAGGTCCGGCCCGTGGTGGAGCAGACCATGAAGGACGTGCGCTCGGCGATGCACCTGACGACATGACCGAGGACGACCGCGTGCTGGCCCGGACCGGGGAGTTCCCCGTGAACCTCCCGGTGTTCACCGGCCCGTTCCGGGTCCTGGCCGAGCTGCTGGTGGACGGCAAGGTCGACGTGTGCGACGTCCCGGTGGCCACCGTGACCGAGGGCTTCCTGGCCCGGGCCGACCAAGCCGAGGGCTGGAGCCTGGAGGAGGCCACCTGGTTCCTGGCCATCTGCGCGGTGCTCCTGGAGATGAAGGTCGGCCGTCTGATGCCCAAGCATCGGGAGCCGGACGAGGAGGATCTGGTGGGCGGCTCGCCGGACCTGGCCTACGCCCGGGGTCTGGAGCTTCGGGCGTTCCGGCGAGTGGCCGGCTGGGTCGCCGAGCGGCTGGAGGCCATGGCCGACCTGTTCCCCCGGGAGGCCGGGCCCGCCGAGGAGTTCGCCGACCTGTACCCGGACCTCATGGAGAAGGTCACCCCCGACATCCTGGCCCAGGCCGCGGCGGCCCTCTTGCGAGAGCCCGTGGTGGACCTGGTGCACGTGGCGCCCATCCGGGCATCGGTCACCGAGGCCCTGGAGGCCCTGACCGAGCGCCTGGCCGCCGAGACGGAGGGCCCATCCCGGTTCCGGGACCTGGTGTCGGACTGCCGCGAGCCGATCCAGGTGGTGGTCCGGTTCCTGGCCCTGCTGGAGCTGTTCAAGGACGGGCGGATCGGGCTGTCCCAGGCCGAGACGTTCGGCGACATCGAGGTGCGGTGGGAAGGATGACCCGGCGCGACGCGAGGGCCAGGGGCCTGGAGGCCATCCTGTTCGTGGCCGACGAGCCGCTGTCCGCGGGCACCCTGGCCGCCGCGGTGGACGCCGAGCGGCCGGAGGTCGAGGCCGACCTGGAGCGACTGGCCGCCTCGTACCTGGAGGAGAGCGCGGGGATCGTGCTCCGCAACGTGGCCGGGGGATGGCGCCTGTACACGAACCCCGACGCCGCGTCGGTGGTGGAGCGGTTCATCCTGGCCTCGCGGCACACCCGGCTGACCAAGGCGGCCCTGGAGACCCTGTCCATCGTGGCCTACAAGCAGCCGGTCACCCGGCACCACGTGGCCGCCATCCGCGGCGTGAACTCCGACGGCGTCCTCAAGGCCCTCACCGACCGCGGCCTGCTCGCGGAGGTCGGCCGCGACGAGGGCCCTGGGCGGCCGCTGCTGTACGGGACCACGCCGGAGTTCCTGGAGCGCCTGGGCCTCCCGTCGGTGAAGGACCTGCCCCCCCTGGCCCCCCTGCTCGGCGAGGACGAGGAGGCGGCGGGCGGTGACGGAGACGTCCGGGCCGCCGACTGAGCCCGAGCGCGTCCAGAAGGCCCTGGCCCGGGCGGGCCTCGGCTCACGGCGGGCCTGCGAGACCCTGATCCGAGAGGGACGGGTCACCATCAACGGGGAGGAGGCCACCCTCGGCAACCGCGTCGATCCCGTACGGGACCGCGTGGAGGTGGACGGCGTGGTGGTCCCGCTCGACCCCGGCCTCGTGTACTACGCGCTGAACAAGCCGGCCGGCGTGGTGACCACGGCCCGCGACCCGCAGGGACGCCCCGACGTCTCGCGCTTCTATCCACGGGGTGCCCGGGTGTTCCCGGTGGGCCGGCTGGACAGGGACACGGAGGGGCTGATCATCCTGACGAACGACGGCGAGCTGGCCAACCGGCTCACCCACCCTCGGTTCGGGGCGGAGAAGGAGTACCTGGCGGAGGTGCAGGGCGACGTG
>DASWKD010000257.1:0-3098 GCA_036396815.1 Actinomycetota bacterium
GGCTCGCCCGCGTCATGGGTCGAGCGCCAGCTGGGGGACCTGGACCGGGCCGCCGCTCGCGAGGGCTGACTCAGGCCAGGGACCCCAGCAGGGCCACCAGGCCGGCCGGGCCCTCGACCACCAGCCCCGCCCGCTCCAGGAGCTCCAGGGGGGTCTCCTCCGTCCGGACGGCCACCGGGAAGGCGGCCACGCCCTCCCCGGCCAGAGCCTCCACGGCGTCGAACGCCTCCAGGTCGGCCACGTCATCCCCCGCGTACAGCACCGCCCGGAGACCGTTTTCCCGAGCCACCCGGCGGATCACGTCCCCCTTGGTGGGACCTCCGGCCGGAGCCAGCTCCAGGACCCGTTTCCCCTCCAGCATCCGAAGGCCCTCCCGCTCCGCCACCGGGCCGAGGGCCTCCCGCAGGGCTCGCCCGGCGCCGTCCGGGTCCTCGGCCCCCCGGTAGTGCAGCGCCACGTGGGACCCCTTCAGCTCGACCCGCGTCCCCTCGATCCCCGCGGCCGCCTCTCGGACCCTGGCCAGCAGCCGGTCGGGGAGGGCGGGGACCGGGCCACCGCCTTCCGTGTCCTCCAGGCCGTACAGCCCGAAGCACCTGACCCGCCCCCCCGTCAGGGCCGCCACCTGGGCCGCTGGGCGTCCCGAGACCACGGCCACCACGGCGAAGCGCCCGCCCAGGGCCTCCAGGGCCTCCACGGCTCCGGCCACCGGACGGGCCTCCTCGGGGGTGGGGGCGATCTCCGACAGCGTGCCGTCGAAGTCCACCAGCACGGCGGCGCGGTCACGGAGGGCCGCGAGGTCCTGGAGGTCCATCCGGCCGAGCCTACCCCGCTGGTACACTCGACCCGGTGCGTCGCTTCCTCTTCCTCCCGCTCCTGGCCCTGACCGCCGCCTCCTGCACGCCCGACGAGGTCCTGCTGTCCTACGGGAGCCAGGTCGGGCGCCGGCTGACCTACGAGCTCCAGCTTCGAGGACGGATCGAACGCACCCTGTCGGGCTCCACACGGACCCAGGACATCCGGGCCACGTTCCGGGCCGAGCAGGAGGTCACCGGGCGCCTCTCCGGCGGCCGCGCCTCGGCCCGGATGACGCTGATCCCCCGGTCCCTGGTCGTGGACGGGCGGGCCCAGCAGATCGGCTCGGCCCGGGCCTTCGAAGTGGTCCTGGGACCCGACGGACGGATCCTGGAGCTGGAGGGCCCGGAGGAGGAGGAGGAGGAGGAGACCCTGGCCCCCCTGGGCATCGACCGGCTCCTGCCCCGTCTCCGTCCCGTGCTCCCGGGCAGACCGGTGACCGCGGGCGAGGTGTGGGTGAACGAGTCCGAGTTCCAGGATGCCGGAGGGCGGTTCACGCTCCGCCTGCGGTCCCGCCTGGCCGCGTTCGGCGTGGTGGCAGGCCGCCGAGCGGCCCTGGTCCGGACCACGTACTCCTCGCCGGTCAGCCGGCGGGAGATCTTCTCCAATGCGGTGACCGACGTGCGTGGGGAGGACGTGGGCACTCAGGAGGCCTGGTTCGCGCTCCAGGGGTACTTGGTGCGCTCGTCCGGGGACTCGGTGGGGAGCTACCGCCTGCTGTTCCGGCCGCCGGGGGGCCAGACCACGGGCGTGGCCCCGGTGGAGGGAGCCCTCCGGGTCCGCCTGCACACGGACATGCGCCTGGTCCCCGCGACTAGGTGACCTGGTCCACCCCGACCACGATCGTGACCTGCACCTCGGGGTTCAGGTTGTTGGTGGCTTCCTCCAGCTTGGCCCCCGGGAAGAAGTCGGTGATCAGCTGCTGGGCCTGGCTCTGGGCGTCTTCCCGATAGAACAGGGTGGTGCGCTTGTAGATGCGCCCGGACCCCACGTTGCCCACCTCGACCACCTGGTAGCCGAACGGCTCCAGCTGCTTCTTGGTCTCCGCGGCCAGGCCGGATTCCTCGGTCCCGTTGAGCACCTGCACGATCACGCCCTGGACCTGCCGGGGGCCGGAGGGGGGAGCCGTCGTGGCACCGGCGGCCGGGCTCTCGCCATCGGCGGGCTGGTCGGCGCCCTGGCCGGACGCCGGGGCCTGACCGGCCGCCGGCGCCGAGTCGGGGAAGGCCCGGGACAGGACGATCAGGCCCACTATCACGGCCACCACGACCAGGATGCCTCGCACCGCACCCGTGTTCACCGTCCCGTGCTCCTCTCCTGCGGCCGGCTCAGCCGCGGAGCCCGAGGTTCCCGGAGAAACGCTGGCGGCGGCGCTCCGCTCGCAAGCGACGGAGCCGTTTCACCAGCATCGGATCGTGGCGAAGGGCCTCGGGCTCGTCGATGAGCCTGTTCAGGAGCTGATAATACCGCGCCGAGGACATGCCCAGCCGCTCGCGGATGGCCCGGGCCTTCAGGCCGAGCTCGCGCCACCATCCTCGCTCGAACGCCAGGATGGCCAGGTCGCGCTCATCGAGGGGACCCTCCATGGCCCGAGCATAGGTGAGAATCACACGGTTGCAAGTACGCTACGGGAACAGCCCGCGCGTGGTGTGGGCCTCGGCCACGCGGTTCACGCCCAGGATGGTGGCGGCCTGGCGCATGCTGATCTTGCGGTCCGTGGACATGTCCAAGACGTCCAGGTAGGCCTTCTCCATGATCGATCGGAGGCGCTGGTTGACCTCCTCCTCGGTCCAGAAGTACGCCTGGATGTCCTGTACCCACTCGAAGTAGGAGACGGTCACGCCCCCGGAGTTGGCCAGGATGTCGGGCACCACGTGGATCCCCCGGTCGTGCAGGATCTCGTCGGCCTTGGGGGTGGTGGGGCCGTTGGCCGCCTCAACCACCACCTTCGTCCTCAGGCCCTCGGCGTTGGTCCCGGTGATCACGCCCTCCAGGGCGGCGGGGATCAACACGTCGCACTCCAGCTCCATCAGCTCCTCGTTGGTGACGGGCTCACCACCCTCGTAGCCGGTGACGGTCCCGGCCTCCCGGTGGTGGGCGGCCAGACCCTTCGGGGACAGCCCGCGAGGGCTGTACACGCCGCCGTTGACGTCGCTGACCGCCACCACCCGGCAGCCCTGCTCGGTGAGAAGGTCCACCGCTGGGGAGCCGACCTTCCCGTAGCCCTGGATCACCACGCGGGCCTC
>DASWKD010000258.1:0-2687 GCA_036396815.1 Actinomycetota bacterium
ATCGGTTAGCGTCACTCGCACCACCGACGCGTTCGTCGCCGAGACCACCGTCAGGCCGCACAGCTCGGTGGTTTCATCCGGCGGAAAGCTCTCGTCGCATGGGCCTCCGGCGTGAGCGGCTGAAGGGATGCCGAGAAGCAGCATCACGACTGCCACGCGGGCGGCGGCTGTTCTCACGGAGCCTCACCTCCCTCAGGCCACCACAGGGTCGCCCACGTGTTTCTTCGCGGACCCCCTCATCTCCTTTGTGCAAGTGCACAAATGGTTGAGCGCTTGGGCGCTTGTTCCGCTCGACCCCGGAAAGGTAGGATGCGCGCGTGTCCGTCTGTCCGTTGTCCGCCCACCCGTCCGCGCGCCCAGGAGGTGCATCATGAGGATCTCCAAGGTCTCCGCCGTTGCCATGCTGCTCGTGCTCGCCGCTCCCCTTCCGAACGCGGCTTCCTCCTCGGAGGTCCCGGAGAGCTACCGGGCCTTTCCGTACGCCCAGCTCAGCGGAGACCTGGACGGCGACGGCCATCCCGACACGTTGAGCTTTGGACGGACGCCCCCGGACCAGGAGATCGACGACATCGGCACGATCGGTGGCCACGACGGCGTGGTCACCGCCCGGAGCGGCCGCGACGGCTCGCTCCTGTGGCAGGTGGTGGGGGCGGAGACCTCCAGCGTGCTCCCCGCTCCGGTCGGTCCCCAGGGCCAGGCCGGCGCCCTCCTGGTGGATGGGCCGCGGGTCCGCGCCGACGGCGGGTCCTCCATCGAGGGTGGCGGGCCTCCGGACGTGAGCTCCTGGCCCGCGGTGGCCGCCGACTCGCTCACCCTGAGCGCGCTCTCCGGCTCGGGGAGCACCGTGTGGTCGCGGACCCTCGACCCGGGCGCGGGTGCGGGGCTGGGAGCCGGATTCGAGCAGGAGGCCGGCCAGCGGGTCCAGGCCGCCGCCGTGGCCGGGGTCCCGATGTACGTGGGGACCCTCCAGGCCACGCCGAGCCCGGCCCTGGATGTCCTGGTCATGGTGGCCGACCGCATCGACGCCTCCGTGGCCCAGGTGACCCGGGTGCGGGCCCTGGTGGTGGACGGGGCCACCGGTGCGGTGACCAGCCCCGCCGAGCGGATCACCACCACCCGGACCACCCTCCGAGTGGCCGGTGACGCCGACGGCGATGGCCTGGACGACATCGCCTTCCTGCGCATGCCCACCCAGGGCGGCGTCAGCGTGGTCAGCGGCGCCGATGGCAACACCGTGTGGGAGCAGGACGCGGATCTTCTCCCCGGCTTCGGGTACTTCGCCGAGCCGCTCCAGGACGTGACCGGTGACGGGCGGGCCGAGCTGGTCACCGGCGGGATCGATCACATGTGGGAGAACGACGAGGGCCAGAGCGCGGTGCTGGACGGGGCCACCGGCGAGGTCCTCGTCTCCGGCCCGCTGGCCGCCTACACGCCGGCCGGCGACGTGGACGGCGATGGTGCCGCCGAGGTCCTCAGCCAGCAGGTCACCCAGACCCCCGCTCCGTCGCTGTACGCGGATGAGGTCGTGTATCGCCTGTACAGCCTGGATGGGTCGACCCTGGCCGAGCGGGTGTACGACGGGCCCACCGACGACGGGATGTGGCTCAGCCTGTTCCCCTCGGCCGGGGACCTCGACGAGGACGACGGGATCGCCGACGCCGCCCACGAGATGGTGTGGGACGACGACGGCCAGCGCCGGTTCACATCGGTGGCCGTGAACGGGCGAACCCTGGAGCCGCAGTTCGAGGCCACCGCGGGGATCCCGCTGGAGGCCAGCCTCGACGGGCGCGGCGACGACCTGGCCCTAGTGCGGCTGGCCGGACCCGGAACCGTGGAGGTGACCGCCCAGGATGGCATCACCGGCGAAGCGCTGTGGACCACGCAGGTCGCGGCCGACCCCCGGGCCACGTCGCTCCTGTGGCCCGATCTCCAGGCCACCGACCTGGACGGTGACGACGTCCCCGACGTGATCCTGAACGCCAGGCTCTCCTGGAGCGAGCCCACCACCGGGGGGTCCGCAGGCCACTCCCAGACCCAGGTCTGGGCGCTCTCCGGAGCCGACGGCAGCCTCCTGTGGAAGGTGGCCTAGCGGCCAGATACCGAGGAGAGCAACCTTTGTGCACCCGCACAAAGGGTTCGGCGGTGCGCCCGGAGAAGTAGCAGTCCCATGAACCTCTTCCTACGCCTTCGACGCGTTTCCCTTGCCCTTTCTCTGCTCGGACTGGCCTTGCCGACCGCTCCAGCGCTTGCTGGCGCGGGTTCCCAGAGCACGTGCGGCCAACCGGCTGAGGCCGCGGGCTCCGTGGAGCTGTGCGCCACCACCACGGTGGAGACCTCCACCACCGGGCGGGTCCGGGTCCGGGTACCCACCGACGCGAACATCGATCTCAGCCCGGCCCCGGCGATCACCGGCGATGGCCGGATCGTCGGGTTCTTGCTCACCGAGCCCGGCACCACGCTTGGGTTCTGGGCCCGGGTCATCCGGTACCCGAACATCCTCAACTGGGGGATCAGCACCCAGGCCAACGCCCAGCGGGCCGAGGAGGATCGGGAGCCCACCTCCGGACCCCTCCAACCGGGTCTGGGCTCGGGCTGCTCCGTGTGCCACATCCCGCCCGGCGAGTACGACCTGTACGTGATCGCCGACGGCTCGCCGGTCTCGGTCACCCTGGACCTGGAAGGCCTGG
>DASWKD010000259.1:0-16766 GCA_036396815.1 Actinomycetota bacterium
AGGGCGGGGGCGGCGTGGTGCCGTTCCGGGCCCGGCTCACCCGCGGCGGGTCCCCCATCGCCGGCGCGGAGCTCACGTTCGACATCGAGTGGTACGGCCCCGGGCTGGCCGGCGAGACGGTCATCCCGTACCGGTTCCGGGCCCATGGGTTCACGGATCAGGACGGCTGGGCCACCGGCCACCTGGACCTGGACGAGTACCTGGACTGGTACGGGGGCAGCCCACCGTCGCCCCTGCGCATCGCGGCCCGGTTCCACGGCGATGCCGGGCGGCGCACCGCCCTGGCCACCCAGCCCTTCGCCGTCGAGGACTGAGGAAACGAAGGACCCGCCGCGCGCGAAGCGCGCGGCGGGTCCTCACGGGTGATCGCCGGGCTACTAGGCGACCGGGCGGACGTTGGCGGCCTGGGGGCCCTTCGGACCCTCAGTGACGTCGAACTCCACCTGCTGGTTCTCCTCCAGGTTCCTGTACCCCTCGCCCTGGATCGCGCTGAAATGCACGAAGACGTCGGGGCCGTTCTCCTGGGTGATGAAGCCGAACCCCTTGTCGGGGTTGAACCACTTCACGGTACCGGTTGTCACAAGCAATCCCCTCCTTCCGGGCCGGTGCGGGCGTGAACACCTCACCCGTCGGCCTTCCGGCCCTTGGGCCGGGAGGGAACTGCTATGACGCTGAACCCTCGGATCAGAGTGTAGCAGTCAGGCCTCGGATCCCACAATCCGGGCAGCCCCTCCGCCGGAAACCCACCGGGCCGTGCATTGGTGCGATAATGGTCCGGGCCGATGACTATCGAAGGCGAACAAACCCGTCAGACCCGCATCATGGCCGGTCTGTCGGACGTCACCCTCGGGAAGCCGCTCTACGAGCGGATCTGCCGGGAGGCCCTGACCCGCATCAACGTGGGCACGGCCGCCCTGATCCTGATGTCCGATCAGGAGGCCGGGGCCCTGGTGACGGCGTCCGACGGCCAGGCGGCAGCGGTGGAGGACCTCCAGTTCGCGCTGGGAGAAGGGCCGTGCCTGGAGGCGTACCGGACCGGGAGGACCGTCGTGGCGGCCAACCTCATGAACGGGGCGGCCGCCAAATGGCCCAGGTTCGCCACCGCGGCCATGGAGAAAGGCGTGCACTCCGTGTTCGCGGTGCCGCTTCAGCTGGGGGCCATCCGCATCGGCGTGCTCTACCTGACCAGGACCACCGCGGAGGACCTGACCCGGGCCCAGCTGGCCGACGCGTTCTCCCTGGCCGAGATCGCCACCGTGGCTCTGCTCGAGCAGCAGGCCGGCGCGGTGACGGGTGAGCTCGGCGACACGCTCCGCCGCAGCTGGACCCATCGGGCGGTGGTGCACCAGGCCACCGGGATGGTCTCCGCCCAGCTCGCGCTCCCACTAGCCGACGCCCTGGTCCGGCTCCGGAACCTGGCCTACGACAGCGGACGCAGCATCTATGATCTGGCCGGGGACGTGGTGGCCCGGCGCCTGAGGATCGAGCCGTGAGCGCCCGGGAGGAACGCCTGGGGCAGGCCTTCGTCGAGTTGGCCGACACCCTGGTCGGCGACTTCGACGCCGGTGAGTTCCTGTACGGCCTGTCCCATCGCTGCGTGGAGCTGCTGGACGTGGACGCGGCGGGGCTCCTCCTGGCCGACCCGTCCGGCGCCCTCCGCGTGGTGGCCTCGTCCTCGGAGGAGGCCCACCTCCTGGAGCTGTTCGAGGTCCAGAACGAAGAGGGACCGTGCCTCGAATGCTTCCGGCTGGGCGCTCCCGTGGCCGAGGGCAACCTGGAGCGGAGCGACCGGTGGCCCCAGTTCCGGGACGTCGCGGTGGCGGCGGGATTCCGCTCCGTCCAGGCCACGCCCATGCGCCTCCGTGACGAGGTGATCGGGGCCCTCAACCTGTTCCGCTCGAAGCCCGGCCGGCTGGACCCTGCCGATGTCGCCCTGAGCAAGGCCATGGCCGACGTGGCCACCATCGGCCTGCTCCAGGAACGATCGGTCCGGGAGGCCCGCCTGCTGGCCGAGCAGCTCCAGGTGGCCCTCAACAACCGGGTGGTGATCGAGCAGGCCAAGGGCGTCCTGGCCGAGCGCGGGGGCCTGCGGATGGACGCCGGGTTCGAGCTCCTGCGGAGCTTCGCCCGGAGCCACAACCGGCGGCTGGCCGACGTGGCCGCCGAGCTCCTGTCGGGCGCCGTGGACATCGAGGAGCTCGGTTCGCCCGATTAGCGCGTTCCGTCAGGAGGGGTTTACCCCTGCCATGATGGGTAGTATCCTGAGGGGTAACCGCCGCCCTTGACCCCGGCCGCGATCCGAGAACGAGGCTGGGAGCGCGATGTACGCATCGGCACCAAGGTTCCGAAGCGCCAGGTTCATCCCCGCGCATCCCGTTTCGCCCTCCGCTCCTTCCTCACGGCCCCTGCGCTTCCCCTTCGTGATCGTGGTCGAGGATCTGCTGGAGGACGAGCAGATCGGGGCGGATGCGGGACCCGATCCCGACCGGAGGAGGAAGGCGGGATGAAGCTCCACCAGGGCCAGCGCGACGACGACCTTCCGGTGGCGGTCCTGCGGGCCACGCATGACCTCCGCCAGGGCCGGGCCAACGCAGCCTGGCGCAGCCTGGCCCTCCCCCTGGACCCCAATGCGGACGGCGAGGGCTGGCTAAGCATGTTCCACCCATCGGCCCGCCGCCGGATCCGGCGCCTGCTCCAAGCGGTGGCGTCCTCCGAGGGATCCCGGTCGGTCCAGGTCCGCGGCAACGTCGAGGACCGGTGGCTGGAGGTCCACGTGGCCCCGGACGGGCCCGGAGGCGACGTGGTGGTGGTCGCCCTGGACGTCACGGAGCAGAAGCGGCGGGAGGAGCTCCTGTCCTTCGACGCGACCCACGACCCCCTGACCGGCCTGCACAACCGCGCCGCGTTGCTCGAGCACACCCGCCGGGCCCTGGATCGCCTGGCCAGGCGTCCTTCGGTGCTGGCCGTGCTGTACCTCGATCTCGACGGATTCAACGTGGTCAACAACCGCCACGGTCACGAGGCCGGCAACGCGGTCCTGTCCGCCGTGGCCCAGCGCCTCCGGCTGGCCCTGCGCCCGGCGGACCTCCTGGCCCGGACGGGTGGGGACGAGTTCGTGGCGCTGTGCGAGCGCATCTCCGAGCCCGGGCAGGCCCGGGAGGTGGCCCGGAGGCTGGTCGGGTCCCTCCAGCAGCCCATCCGCATCCAGGGGCTCCCCCAGATGCGGCTGGGCGTCTCCGCGGGGATCGCCTTCGCCTCGCAGTCCCACCTTGACGCGGTCAGCGTCATCAACGCGGCGGACCAGGCCATGTACCAGGCGAAGCAGATGAGGCCCCCTCGGATCCACCTGGAGGCCGCGCCCGCCGCGCTCCGGGACCTCCCCCGGGAGTCCCCCTCGATCGAGCGTGAGCGCGAGGCGGTGGCCGCGCTGGCCCGCATGGAGGGCGACATGGCCCGGGACTGGGCGGAGGCCATCGCGGCCATGGACGAGGAGGCCGCCGACCGCTGGCGTTCGGCCGGACACCACCTGGGCCGGGCCATCGCCGCGCTGACCGACCGGCCCCAGGGCGCCTCCGCAGACCCCGATCGCGCCGCATCGGCCTCGCCTCCTATCGGCTAGGCTGTCCAGCCTGAGCAGCCGAGGAGGTTCCATGATCGAGCTGGCACGGCTGGCGGTGGACGCCGCCGGCCAGGCGGGGGCGAGCTACGCGGACGCCCGGTTCGTGGCCGAGGAGGAAGAGTCCCTCACGGTCAAGAACCAGGAGATGGAGGGCATCGACCGGTCCCACACCGAGGGCGTCGGGGTCCGGGTCCTGGTGGACGGGTACTGGGGGTTCGCGGCCACGGCGCGGACCGACGAGCCCCAGCTCCGGCGGAGCGCCGAGCTGGCCGTGGAGATCGCCCGGGCGGCATCGCGCCTGCCCCGCGACCCGGTCCGGCTTGCCGAGGTCGAGCCGGTCACCGCCCAGTGGCAGACCCACGTGGTGGAGGACCCGTTCTCGATCCCCCTCGACGAGAAGGTCTCCCTGCTCATGGAGTCCTCCCGCCGCATGCAGGAGGTCAAGGGCCTGTCCTTCGGCGAGGCCTCCCTGGACTTCTTCCGCCGGCGCACGGCCTTCGCCTCCTCCGAGGGCGCCTCGATCGAGCAGGAGGTCACCCACTCCGGGGGAGGCGTGGAGGCCACGGCCATCGGCGACGGCGAGCTCCAGCGGCGCTCGTTCCCCAACTCCTTCCGCGGCCACATCTCGGCCGCCGGGTACGAGCACATCCGCACCCTGGGCCTGACCGAGGAGGCAGGACGGGTGGCCACCGAAGCGGTGGAGCTGCTAACGGCGCCCGACTGCCCGTCCGAGGAGACCACGCTGATCCTGGACGGTCCCCAGATGGTCCTCCAGGTCCACGAGTCCGTGGGCCACCCCATCGAGCTGGACCGCGTGCTCCGGATGGAGGAGGCGTACGCGGGCACGTCGTTCCTGCGGCCCGAGGACCGCGGCGCGCTCCGGTACGGCTCCCACAAGGTGAACATCACCGCCGACGCCACCCTGCCCGGGGGTCTGGGCACGTTCGGCTTCGACGACGAGGGCGTGCCCGCCCAGCGCATCCCGGTGATCGAAGAGGGGGTGTTCCGAAGCTTCATCTCCAGCCGGGAGACCGCGGCCGCCCTGGGGGAGACCTCCAACGCCACGATGCGCGCCGACGGCTGGGGCAACCTCCCGCTGATCCGGATGACGAACATCTCGCTCCTCCCCGGGGAGGGCACGCTGGCGGAACTGATCGGCGACACCAAGGACGGCATCTTCATGTCCACGAACTCCTCGTGGTCGATCGACGACAAGCGGGTGAACTTCCAGTTCGGGTGCGAGATCGCGTGGCGGATCAAGGACGGCAAGCTGGCCGGCATGCTGAAGAACCCGAACTACACGGGCATCACCACGGAGTTCTGGGGGTCGTGCGACGCGGTGTGCGGGCCCGAGGAGTGGACGGTGTGGGGGACCCCGAACTGCGGCAAGGGCCAGCCCGGACAGGTGGCCCGGGTGGGCCACGGCACCTCCCCGGCCCGGTTCCGCGGCGTGCGGGTGGGCGTCCGATGAGCGCCGAGCCGATCGGCCGCGAGGAGGCCCGGGCCGTGGTCGAGGCCGCCCTGGACCTCAAGGGCGCCGACGACGTCGAGGTCCTGTTCGTCCACGAGTGGGGCGGGCTCACGCGCTTCGCCGACTCCGCGATCCACCAGAGCACGTGGCGCGAGGACACCGGCCTGCGGATCCGGGTGGTCACCGGCAACCGGGTGGGGGTGGCCTCCACCAACGAGTTCACCAAGGACGGGGCGGCCAAGGCCGCCCGCAGCGCGCTGGAGCTGGCGGGCACGTCGGCCCCCGACCCGGCGTTCCCCGGGCTGGCCCCGCCGGCCGAGGCCCCCGACCGGCCCGGCGCGTACGACCAGGCCACCGCGGAGATGTCGCCTGCGGCCCGGGCCGAGGCCGTGGCCGTCCTGATCGCCCAGGCGGACGAGGGGTTCCACGCCGCCGGCGCCTTCGAGACGCAGGCCATGGAAGCCGCGGTGGTCAACACCGAGGGCCAGTTCTGCTACTCGGCGTCCACGAAGGCCACGGTGACCACGGTGGTCTCCGGGGGTCAGGGCGGGGCAGGGTTCGCCGACGACGCCGCGGCTGCCGCAGCGTCGATCGACACCGAGGACGTGGGCCGCCGGGCCTTCGCCAAGGCTCGGGACTCGCAGAACCCGCGAGACCTGGAGCCGGGCACGTACCCCGTGGTCCTGGAGCCGGCCGCGGTGACCACACTGGCCGCGTTCCTCTCGTACCTGGGCTTCGGGGGACGGTCCATCGCCGAGGGCAAGTCGTGCTTCTCGGGCCGCCTGAACGAGCGGGTCGTGTCGGAGCGCATCTCGATGTACGACGACGCGCTCTCCCCCGACACCATGGGCCTGCCCTTCGACTTCGAGGGCACGCCGAAGCAGCGAGTGGACCTGGTCAAGGACGGCGTCGTCCTGGGCGGGGTCCACGACCGCCGGAGCGCAGCGCAGGCCGGCATCGCTTCCACCGGGCACGCCCTCCCGCCGCCCAACACGGAGGGCGCGTTCCCGCTGAACCTGTTCATGGCTCCCGGGCAGGCCAGCGGCGACGACCTGGTGGCCGGGCTGGACCGGGGCCTGCTGGTCAGCAGGTTCCACTACTCGAACATCGTCCACCCCAAGGAGGCCGTGATCACGGGGATGACCCGGGACGGCACCTGGTGGGTGGAGGACGGGAAGATCGCCCATCCGGTCAAGAACCTGCGGTTCACCCAGTCCATCGTCCAGGCCCTCGCGGGCGTGGAGGACGTGGGCCGCGACACCACCCTGGCCAGTGAGTTCTTCTTCGAGGCCTCACGCGTCCCGGCTCTGCGGATCTCGGCCTTCACCTTCACCGGCAAGAGCGACCACTAACCCGGCGGCCCCGGGCGGCGTGACGACGCCATGACATCAACGAGGACGTCCCCGAACAGGGACGGATACGGGGACCTCCTCCCCCTGTGCCATACTCGCCTCGCCATGAGCACGCCCGTCGATGTCCGCGCCCTTGGTCAAGAGCTCTCAGCCGAGCGCTCGGAGCCGCCTCCTGCCAAACCCTGGTGGGAACCGCTCCGTGCGCTTGCCCTGATCGTGGTGGCGTTCGTGGCGCTGATCTTCGGGGGCACCAAGCTGTGGGCCTGGATCCAGACCTGGGAGCCCGACCCCCTTCCCCCCGGACCCGCCGGCCGGGTCTCCGTGTACGCCGACCCGACGATCAACGAGGACGGCCAGTACGTCCTGGCCCGCGGCGAGCTCCGCGGCAGCTTCTGGGAGATCGGCGTCCGTCCCGACGGCCTGACGGCGGGACGGGCGATCTGCATCGACTTCACCTCCGACGGCTACGACACGGAGATGTGCGGCATCACCGGGCCGGACGACGCCCTGCCGTCGACCCCGTACGGGGAGGCCGCGCCCCGCGGACACGTCGAGTCGCTGTTCTGGGCCCTGTGCGATCCCGCGGTCACCTCGTTCGAGGTCAGGCTGCAGGGAGGCGTTGTCGTCCCCGGTCACGTGACACGGCTCCCCGAGGAGCTGGGCCTCGACCACGGCTTCTACGTGGCCAGCTTCGCCGGCGACCTCCCCGGAACGGCGGTCGGCTACGACGCCTCGGGAGAGATCGTGGCCAGGTTCCGGCTCTAAGCCAGGATGCCTTCGCGCAGAGCCATGGCCACGGCCTGGGTGCGGTCGCGCGCGCCGAGGCGCTCGTAGATCCGCTCCAGGTAGTTCTTCACCGTGTGCGGCGAGAGGTCGAGCTGGCGGGCGATCTCGCCGGTGGTCCGGCCCTCGGCCACGAGAGCGAGCACCTCGTGCTGGCGCGGTGTCAGGACGTCGGTTCGAGCATCCATCGCAGGGTAAGTGTCTCCTGGCGAACGGCCGGTTCCTAGTACCATGTCCTTCCTACAGCCGCAGGCCGGGAGACCGTCCCCCGAACGGCCGACGGGCCCCATGGGCTAGCATCCGCGAAGTCATGGTGGCGGCGATCGTCCTCCTGGGCACCGGTGCGGTGGTCCTGTACACCGGCGCGGACGTGGCCGTGCGGTGGGCGGGACGCCTGGCTCGTGCCGCCGGCCTTCCCGCGTTCCTGATCGGGGCCCTGCTGTTCGGGGTCGACCTGGAGGGCCTGGGCACCGCGGTGATAGCCGCGGCGGGCGAGCAGACCCAGATCGCGGCCGGCGAGATCTTCGGCACGGTGCTGTTCCTGTTCAGCGCGGCGTTCGGGGCGGCCCTGCTGTTCGCGCCGCGGCCAGTCCCCTCCCCGGATCCGGTGATGGTGGTGGCCCCCTCGGTCCCCATGGCCGCGGCCGCCCTGGCGCTGTACGACCGGTTCATCGGCCGGTACGAGGGAGCGATCCTGGTCCTGCTGTACGTGGGGTACGTGATCTTCCTCCTCAAGCGGCCCCGCGAGGAGGCAGACGCGCCGGGGGAAGCTCCGGGCGGGGAGGAGGCTCCGTCCGCGGAGGAGGCTCCGGGCGGGGAGGAGGCTCCGTCCGCGGAGCGGATCCCCGGCCAGACGGCTCGGGCCGCCGCAGCCACCGTGCTGGGCCTGCTGATCCTGGCCCTGGGCGCGGCCGTCCTGGTGGGCGGCGGGAGTCGGCTGGTGGAGCAGACCTCCCTGCTGCCCGGCTTCGTGGGCGCCGCGGTGATCGGGGTCCTGGCCAGCCTGGACGAGGTCCTCCTGGAGATCCTCCCCATCCGCCGGGGCACGCCGGACCTGGCCACCGGGAACCTGTTCGGGACCATGGCCGCGTTCTCCAGCGGCGTGCTGGGCGTTACCGCACTGGTCCGGCCGCTGGACGTGGACGGCGCGGGGAACGCCGCGTTCCTGGGCATGGCCGCGCTGTACACCCTGGTCTCGGTGGTGTTCCTGCTCCGGGGCCGGGCCGGGCGGATCCTGGGGGTGGTGGTGCTGGCCGCCTACGCCGCGTGGCTCACCGTGCTGGCCTCGGTGTAGGCTGGCTGCCCACCGGTAACCAAGGAGGCCCACCATGCAGGTCGGCGACATCATGACCCGGGACGTGAAGACGGTATCGGCCGAGGACACCTTCGCCCAGGCTGCCAAGGTGCTGCACGAGCACGGGATCTCCTCGGTGATCATCAAGGACAACGGGGGGGCGGCAGGCATCGTCACCGAGCGGGATCTGGTCGACGTGGTAGCCGACGGCCTGGACCCGGCCTCCGTGAAGGTCGGAGAGCGGATGACCAAGGACCTGGCCACGGTGGAGGCCCGCACCGACATCACCGAGGCCGCCCAGCTGATGGGCAGCCGGCGCATCCGGCACCTGCCCGTGGTCGACAGGGGCCAGCTGGCCGGCATCGTGTCGATCCGCGACCTGACGTCTTGGGCGGTGGGCGAGATGACAGGTGGCCACGAGCTCCCGGACATGGAGCGCAGCTCCGCGGCGCTCAGCGCGGCTGTGGAGGCCAAGCGGGAGGAGTAGGGCTACATGCGGGCGATCGTGTCCGGGACCTGGTCCAGGGACCGGACCGCGGCGTCCGTCTTGGCCAGCTGCTCGGCCGAGGGATCGTCGGGAGCTTCGCCCCGGAGCAGCCATACCGCGTGCATCCCTCGGGACCGGGCCGGCACGATGTCGTTGTCCAGGCGGTCTCCGATCATCGCGCACCGCTCGGCCGGCACCCCGGCCTGCCGGACGGCGTGATCGAACAGGCGCGGGTCGGGCTTCTCCGCCCCGACCTCGGCCGACACCGCCCACACCTCGAAGAAGCCGTCCAGACCGTCTCGTCGCAGGGTGTCGCGGATCCAGCGCTCCTGGTTGGCCAGGATCCCCAGGCGGTAGGCGCCGTGCATGGCCTGGAGGGCCGACCGGGCGTCCGGCTGGACGGCATCGGGCGGGTACTCCCACAGGTCGCGGCCGCGCCGGATCACGGCGGCCACGCGATCGTGGGGGACGAAGGTGGTTACCAGCCGGCGAGTGAACGAGCCGTCCTGGTCGCGGCGGCACTCCTCGAACTCGGCCCAGTACGCGGCCTCGTCCAGGTCCGGGACGGCTTCCCGTATCGCCGAGCGCAGTGCCTCGTAGTACGGTCGGTCGCCGTAGATCGGACCCCCCACGTCGAAGAACACCACCTCGATCATCGGCTCGGAGCATACCGATGAGACCACGCCTGGCCATAACCGCCGCCCTGCTGGCCGTGTCCGCGGCGTGCACCGGGCCGCCGCCGCGGCCGTCGCCGTCGCAGGCCCCCACCCCAGCGCCCGCGACGCCCTCACCTTCCCCCTCGCCGTCGCTGGACCTGGGCTCCCTGGACATCCGCCTGCGGCAGGTGATCTCAGACGTGGCCCTCCCGCTCTACGTCACCCACGCCGGCGACGGCTCGGGCCGCCTGTACGTGGTCCAGCAGGTCGGCGTGATCACCGTGTTCCGAGGGGACGACCGGGACACCTTCCTCGACATCGGCGAGCGCCTGACGTGGGGAGGCGAGCAGGGGCTGCTGGGGCTGGCCTTCCACCCCCAGGACCCCTCGCGGTTCTTCGTCAACTACACCGATCGCGAAGGCGACACCGTGGTCTCCGAGTTTCGCGCGGAGAGCCCCACCCGCACCGACCGCGGGTCGGAGCGCATCCTCCTCCGCATCCGGCAGCCGTTCGACAACCACAACGGCGGTGCGCTGGCCTTCGGACCGGACGGCTACCTGTACGTGGCCGCCGGCGACGGCGGGAGCGGAGGCGATCCGCAGGGCAACGGCCAGCGCACCGACACGCTCCTGGGCAAGATCCTCCGGCTGGACGTGGACCGGGGGGCTCCCTACAGCATCCCCCCGGACAACCCCTTCGCCGACGGCGGCGGCCGGCCCGAGATCTGGGCGTACGGCCTGCGGAACCCGTGGCGGATCACCTTCGACCGGGAGACCGGCGACCTGTGGATCGGCGACGTGGGCCAGAACAGCGTGGAGGAGATCGACGTCCTGGGCCCGGACCGGGGCGGCGCCAACCTGGGCTGGAACCTCCTGGAGGGCCGGGAGTGCTACACGCAGGGCGCGTGCGACACCGGGGGCCTGGTCCCGCCGGTCGCCCAGTACCCCACCGCGAAGGGCTGCGCCGTCACCGGCGGCTACGTCTACCGAGGCCATCGCCACCCGGCGATGCGGGGCGCGTACCTGTTCGCCGACTACTGCGGCGGGCAGGTGTGGGGGCTGGACGCGGCCGGGGCGGTGCGCGCCGGCCGGGCCCGGCACCGCCTGCTGAAGCGCACCGGGCTGTCGGTGTCCTCGTTCGGCGAGGATGAGGACGGCGAGCTGTACCTCACCGACCTGGCCGGGGGCGCCGTGTACCGGATCGAGGCGGCCTAGGGTCCCTCGAACACCTGACGGAGGTAGTCGCGGAGGGCCGGCCACCGGGCGGGGAGGCCGCGGACCCGGTCGCCCCTGGCGAACAGCGCGTCGACCAGGGCGGCGAAGCCGTCCCGCTTCACCCGGTCGTAGGGGTGCCACCACCACCCCCCGGGAAGCAGGCCCCGGTCCTCGGACAGGAGGACCTTGTCCACCATCTCGTACAGGCCGTGCTTGGAGTGGACCACCCCGACCCCCGAGGCCTTGACCCCACCCCACGGCGTCTGGGCCACCGGGTGGGAGTAGGCGTGGTCGTTGACCCACACCATCCCCGCCTCCAGGCCCGAGGCCAGGGCCCGGGCCCGGGTGGGATCGCCGGTCCACACGCTGGCCCCCAGGCCGTACGGGGAGTCGTTGGCCAGGGCAAGGGCCTGGGCATCGCGGTCGAACGGCATGACCGGCAGCACCGGGCCGAACGTCTCCTCGGTCATGACCTTCATCGAGTGGTCCACCCCGGTCAACACGGCCGGAGCCACGAACCGCCCCCCCAGCCCGGGCACGTCCACCGGCCCCCCGCACTCCAGCCGGGCCCCGGCGGCCACAGCCTGCTCGAGATGCTCCACCACCCGGGCGTGCTGAAGCTCGGTGACCGCGCCCACCTGGGTGTCGGGGTCCGTTGGATCGCCGGGCTCCAGGCGCTTTGCGTGCTGGACCACGCGTGACACGAACTCCTCGTACACGGGGCGCTCCACGTAGACGCGCTCCACGGACGCGCAGGTCTGCCCGGCGTTGGCGAACGCGCCCCACCCCACACCAGCTACCGCGCGGTCCAGGTCGGCGTCGGCCAGGATGATGGCCGGGTCCTTGCCGCCCATCTCCAGGACCACCGGCTTCCCGTGCTTGGCCGCAGCCTGCATGATCTTCCGGCCGGTACCGGTGCTGCCGGTGAAGAACACCTTGCGCACGGCCGGGGCCCGGCACAGCGCAGCGCCGACGTCGCCTCCGCCCTGGGCCACGCGCAGGACGCCGTCGGGCAGGCCGGCCTCGGCGAACACCTCGGCGATCATCTCGCCGGCCAGCGGCGTCAGCTCCGACGGTTTGAGGACCACGCCGTTCCCGGCCACCAGGGCGAAGGCCACCTCGCTCCCGGCCAGGCTGAACGGGTAGTTCCACGGCCCGATCACGGCCACCGTGCCCAGAGGCCGGTACAGGATCCGGTGCCGCTTGTGCCACACCGGAGCCTTGGTATGCGGCACGCGCTCCGGCGACAGGTAGCGCGTGGCCCACCCGGCCAGCCAGTCGCAGATCAGGAGCATGCCCGTGACCTCGATGGCCGAAGACTCCATCACGGTCTTGCCGGTCTCCGCGGTGATGCGCTCCGACAGGTCCCACCGGCGGCGGGCGATGACCGCGGCCGCCCGTCCCAGGAGCGCGGCCCGCTCGGCCAGCGGGACCAGGGCCCACCCACGGGCCACGCGGTCCACCTCATCCGCCAGCGCCGCCACCCGCCGGGCCGGCGTCACGGTCACGGAGCCGAGGACCTGGCCGGTGGCCGGGTTGCGCGACTCGAGGCCGGGCACTACAGGCCCCTCCGCTCCTTCATGCGCGCGAACTCCCCGGGATCGGTGGTCACCGATCCCATGCGCACCGGATCGTACCGCGTGCCGTGGCAGTCCGAGGACCCCGTGGCCACCAGCCCGTACCGCCGGGCCAGGTCGCGGTAATGGGCCTCGACCGCGTCCTGCTGGTCGGGGTGGGCGCACTCCAGGCCATCCAGGCCGGCCTCCACCATGTCCTCGATCACCGACCCCGGGACGGGAAGGCCGTCGCGCCAATGCACCGGGTGGGCCAGGACGGCCAGGCCCCCGGCCCGCCTCATGAGCCGCACGGCCTCCACCGGGTGGATGGCGTGCTTCTCCACGTAGGCCCGGCCGCCGCTGCCGATCAGCTGGTCGGAGAAGGCCTCCTTCACCGTGGTCACCACGCCGGCCTCGACCAGGGCCTGGGCCACGTGGGGCCGCCCGATGTTCTTGCCCTCGGCGATCTGCTGGACCCGCTCGAACGCCACCGGGTACCCCAGGTCCTGGAGGTTGCGGACCATCCGCTCCCCCCGGGTCCACCGGTCCTCCCGGAGCCGGGCCAGCTCGGCCTGGAACTCACGGTGATCGAGCTCCGGCCAGTACGTGAGGACGTGGATCCCGCCGTGGTCGTGGAGGGTCGAGAACTCCACCGCGGGGACCACCTCCAGCCCGGTGCCCTGGGCGGCGGCGAATGCCTCGTCCAGGCCCTCGGTCGAGTCGTGGTCGCTGATGGCCACGGCCTCCAGGCCCAGCCCCACGGCGTGGCGGACGGCCTCGGTGGGGGTGAACGTCCCGTCCGAGAACGTGGTGTGCGTGTGGAGGTCGATGCCGGCCACGGCAGGCCATGGTCGCACAGGGGAGCCGGGCCCGTCCGGGGCCTCGGAAAATCTTCCCGATCAACCCGCTTGGTTCGGGCTCCTGGTTCGTTCTTCCGGGTAGAGACGAACGGAGGAACCGTGGACCAGAAGCTCGGAACGGACAGAACGGTCACACAGGAAGCTTCCCCAGAGGGCCTGCTGGTGGCCCGGGTCAGGGGGAGCTCCGCGTGGGAGGCCGTGGTGTCCCTCCGGGCCGAGATGCAGCGCATGTCCCGCCTGGGAGAGCCCCACGCCACCTTCGTCACGGCCATCGCCGCCGACGGCCGGGAGGTCCCCGCGGACAGCCCGGAGGCCGAGATCCTGACCCTGGGCTACCGCCTGGACGCCGTCACCGCCTAGCGCCCCGCCGGAAGAACCCCGGCCCCACGCTTTGGGCATTTGCACAGAGGGTTCGAGCCCCTCCTCGTCGTAGTTGCTCCCGACCGAGACCACGAGGAGGACGAATGACCCGGACGCTGACCGCCCTGACCCTGACCCTGGGCCTGGCCGCCACGGCCCTGCCGGCCCACGCCGTCCCCCAGGATCCCTTCCTGTTCAGCCGGCCGGCCTACCCCACCCGGGAGCAGCCCACCTCCACGGCGGCGGCGGACTTCGACGGCGACGGGCGCATGGACCTGGCCAGCACGGTGGGGACCAACGCGGTCTCGTGGGGCGTGGGCGTCATGCTGGGGCGCCAGCGGGGCTTCGCCCAGCCGACCCTGGCCCCCAACCCTGCCCCGCTGCTCCGTATCCTGGCCGTGGACGCCAACGGCGACGACCGGCCCGACGTCCTGGCCTCCCACGACGAGGGCGACGGCACGCTGACCGGCGTGGCCATGGCCGGCTTCGGGGACGGCACGCTGGGCGAGCCCGAGTCCCTCCCGTTCCCGCCGTACCGCGCGATGGCCGTGGGCCGGTTCACCTCGGCCGGCGCGTCCCGTCCCGGCGCCGTGGTGGCCGCCGAGGGCGGGCTGTCCTACTGGCGGCCCGGGCCGGGCCCGTCCTTCGGCTACGTCCGCGACCACGACGTCTCCTCCGGCGAGCCCACCGACCTCCAGGCCCTGGACATGGAGGGCGACGGCCAGGACGAGGTGGCGACCATCGTCGGCGACACGATCCGCCTCCTGCGGGACCTGACCACCGCGGCCACGGTCACGCTCCCTGGGGCCAGGTCCCTGGACGCCGCCGACGTCACCGGCGACGGCCACCCCGAGCTCCTGGCCATGGCCGGGAACGGCGAGATCAAGGTCTACGGGCCGTCCCTCAACGTGGTCCGCATCGCCCAGCCCACCCAGCCGGGGAGCGCGGCCACGGCCGGCGACCTGAACGGCGACGGCTCGCCGGACGTGGTGCGGGTGAACGACTCGTACTCGCTCTCGGTGTTCTGGGCCGGCGGCGGGCGGACCGACGTCCCCTTGGCCCGCCCCGCTATCGCGGCCTTCGTGCACGACGCCACCGGCGACGGCCACGCCGACCTGCTGGCCGTGGAGGGCTCGTCCTCCCTCCTGGAGGTGGTCGAGGGCGACGGGGCCGGCGGGTTCAGCCCTCAGCGCGGCACGATCGCCTCGAACCCAAACGGCTGGTGGACCGACACCGCCGACTTCAACGGCGACGGGAAGCTCGACGTGATCTCCGCCCAGCTCAACACGAACTTCATCGAGGGCTACCTCACGTTCTCCACCGCCACCGTGCTCCTGTCGGGCGGCGACGGCACGTTCACCCGGGCCGGGACGGTGTCCACCGACGGCACGTCCACCGGCTTCGACGTGGGCGACGTGAACGGCGACGGCAAGGCAGACGTGGTGGTCACCGATTACCACTCCGGGACGGTGAGCGAGTACCTGGGCAACGGCGACGGCACGTTCGGCCAGCGGATCTACGTCCCTGGATGCCCCCTGAACGACGGCGTGGTGTCCGCCGACTTCAACGATGACGGCTACGCCGACGCCGCCGCGGCCTGCCGGGAGACGATCTTCCAGCAGACCCTCTCGATCTATCTGGGGAGCCCGGCCGGCCTGGTCCCCGGCATCACCCTGGGCCTGTCGCACAGCAACCTGCCGTGGGCCCTGCGGACCGGCGACATCAACGGCGACGGGAACGAAGACATCCTGCTGGACTCGAACCAGAGCTTCAAGCCGTGCGCCCCCCCATGCACGCTGATCGAGTCCTCCTACGACGGCGCCCTGACCTACTTCCTGGGGCTGGGCAACGGCCTGTTCGAGCCGGAGGCCCGCGACTACCTGGTCGGCCGGGTGGTGGGCGACTCCTGGATCGCCGACGTGACCGGCGACGGCCGGGGCGACGTCCTGACCACCATCCCCTATGACGAGCAGGTCCAGATCGCCCCCGGGAGGGCGGACGGCACCCTGGGCACCCCGTTCTCGATCGATGTCCTGGAGTACCCGCTGGGCCTGCGGGCCGCCGACCTGACCGGCGACGGGAAGCCGGACCTGGTCATGACCCACGGCCCCAACCTGATCTCGGTGACCCCCGGCAACGGCGACGGGACGTTCGGGACGCCCACCGCGTACACGGCCCGGAGCGCCCCGGGGACCCCCGCCATCGGGCGGTTCGACGGCGACGCGCGCCTGGACCTGTTCGCGCCGGAGGGCGGGGTGGCCGAGGTCCTGGTCCAGGGCGTGTAGGCGCTACTGGCGGATCAGCACGTCCAGGTCCCCTTCCTTGCGCGGGACCTGGACGGCGGTCACCCCGCCGTGGCTGGTGAACACGAGGTCCACCCGGGCCTGGCCCACGCGCATGCCGGTGACCTCGACCCGCTCCAGCCACCGGGGCAGGCGGGGGCGGACGATGTACAGACGGTGGTTCGGTGCGTCCGCCGTCAGGCCCCCGTAGGACCGGACCATGAGCAGGGGCGCCCCGCTGGACCAGGCCTGGGGCCGGCAGGCCACCGGGTACTGCACGGGCACGGGGACCTCGTCCGAGGAGAACCCGCAGAACAGCTCGGGGAACCTGGCGTACGGGAAGTGGGCCCCGGCCGCGGCCAGCTGGTCCAGGACGGCCACGGCCTCCTGGTCGAACCCGTACCGCTTCAGCCCGTGGGCGATCAGCGCGTTATCGTGCGGCCACACGCTGCCGGTGTGATAGCCGATCGGGTCGTACACGTTCTGCTTACGGGCCAGCGTCCGGATCCCCCAGCCGCTGGACAGCCCCGAGCCCATCAGGCGCTTGGCCACCCGTCCGGCCAGGGCGGGGTCCACGATCTGGGACCACATGGCGTGCCCGGGGTTCGAGGTGATGGTCCGCACCGGCCGCTTGTCACCGTCCAGGGCCAGGGCGAAGTACGCCTCGTCCTCCATCCAGAAGTCCTGGTTGAACCGGGTCCGGAGCTCCTCGGCCTCCTTCTCCAGTCGGTTGGCCACGTCCTCCTCGCCCAGGGCCCGGGCCACCCGGACCAGCCGGCGCTTGGCCTGGTACACGTAGCCCTGGACCTCGACCAGGGCGATGGGCCCGGTG
>DASWKD010000260.1:0-3735 GCA_036396815.1 Actinomycetota bacterium
CAGCAGATGCTGGCCATCGGCCGCGGACTGATGTCACGCCCCCGCATGCTGCTGATCGACGAGGCCTCCCTGGGCCTGTCTCCCAAGCTGGTCCAGCAGGTGTTCCAGATCGTCCGCCGGATCAACGAGGACGGCGTCACGGTGCTGATGGTCGAGCAGAACGCCAGCTCGGTGAAGGGCGCGGACCGGGCGTTCATCATGGAGCACGGGCGGATCATCCATCAGGGAACCGGCCAGGAGATCCTGGCCGAGGGCGAGATCCGCAAGGCCTACCTGGGGGCCCCAGCCTGACGGGTTAGGACCCGACGTCCGCCGACTCCGGGTTGCACACCCGGCACGGCGACAGGCCCTGGGATGCGGCGATGGTCACCGTGATCATGTCCAGGTCCTGCCGGTCCTTGACCAGGCGGCAGTCCGGGCGGTGGTACGTGGACTTCCCGGCCACCACCCGGCCGTTCGGCGACCCCTGGGTCTCCACCGCGGCGCCCATGATCGAGAGCTGGCGGGCCAGCTCCTGGAACCGGTGATCCTGGGCCAGCCGCTCCGCCCGGTTCGAGGAGATCACCAGGAGGGACGCCCCGAACATGATCACGCCCAGCCCGCCCAGGCCTCCGGAGATGACCCACGGGATCTGACCGTCCACGTAGGCCAGGTTGGCCGAGCCGTTCCAGGCCACGGTGATCATCACGAACCCGGCCACGCAGAACACCAGGCCGACGATCCGGCCCAGGCGCACCTGCCGGTCGCTCTGTGAGGGGGAAGCCACGCCACCTCCAGGTCTCGGGGACCCGGCCATTGTAGTACGGCGCCGCCTCCCCTCGCCCCCTCAGCCCTCTCCGTTCTCCAGCTTGCGGACCTCCTGGGCCACGACCTCCATCACCGACCGGCCCCCTCCCTGGCCCCGGAAGAACCTCCTGGTCAGGTGGCCCCGAACCATGACCTGGTCCCCCTTGCTCAGCTTCTCGCAGCCCTTCCGGGCGGGGCGGTCCCAGGCGGCCACGGGCAGGGGCAGGACCCGCCTCCCGGCCTCCGGGATGCTGACCCGGATCCGGGCCACGGTGTCCCCTGAGGGCATCTCCACGAGCTCCGGGTCGGCCGACAGCGTCCCGGCCAGCACCACCACGTTCACGGTGACCATACCCGACCTCCTTCCCGCCGGGCTCCCCTCGCCGACCGAACCTACCATCCGGCACCGACACGAACGGTAGACTCTCGCCGTGAGCCGGACCTTCACCGCCGCCGACGGCATCCAGGCCGTTGACACCGTGATGTGCGGCAGGGAGCAGGTGACCTCCGCGTACCTGGTGGAGGCAAGGGAGCCGGCGCTGATCGAGACCGGTCCCACCACGTCGGTCCCGGCTGTGCTGGACGGCCTGTCACAGCTGGGGATCGGGTCCGAGGATCTGGCCCATATCATCGTCACCCACATCCACCTGGACCACGCCGGGGGGGCAGGGGCCCTGGCTCCCCACTTCCCGGGGGCCACGGTGTGGGTCCACGAGCGGGGGGCGCCTCACCTGGCCGATCCCACCAAGCTGATGGCCAGCGCCACCCGGGTGTATGGGGCCGAGCGGCTCCAGGAGCTGTTCGGGGCGGTGGAGCCGGTTCCCGGCGGACGCCTGCGCGCGCTCTCGGACGAGGACGTGGTGCGCCTGGGCGACCGCACCATCACCGCCCTGTACACCCCCGGCCACGCCGGACACCACGTGTGCCTGGTGGACGACCGCACCGGCGGCGTGTTCGTGGGCGATGCCCTGGGGGTGTTCCTGCCCGACGTGCGGATCCTCCGCCCGGCCACCCCCCCTCCGGAGTTCGACCTGGAGCTCGCCGTGGAGTCGATCCGCAAGGTTGCTTCCCGCCAGCCTCCGCTCCTGCTGTTCAGCCATTTCGGCCCGGCCGGGGAAGTGGCCCACCTGTGCAGCCTGGCGGTCCGGCGGATCGAGAAGTGGGCGGCCATCGTGGAGGAGGCCCTCCGGGAGACCGAGGACCCCGAGGAGGTGGTCCGGATCCTCCGCGAACGGACGGTCACCGAGCTCAACCCCGCAGAAGGCCCTCGGGCCGATGCCATCCGCGACCGGTACGAGCTCCTGTCCAGCTACGAGATGAACGCCCAGGGCCTGACCAGGTACCTGCGGAAGCGGGCCGAGGTCGGCTGACTCAGCCCAGCCGGGCCAGGCGCTCGGACACGTCGAAGGCCTCAGGATCATGGCGGAGGATCCGCCGGAACTCCCGGGCCGCGTCGGACTTCCTGCCGGCCTTCTCCAGGACGTCGGCCGTCACGTACCACACCCGCAGGTCGTGGTCGCGGGCCACCCCTTCCCGCGTCGGATAGCGGCGGAGCAGGCTGAGGGCCTCGTCCCACCGGCCCATGTCGGCCAGCGCGGCGCCACCCACCACCACGGCCTCAGCCCGGACCTCCTCGGGCAGCCGCTGCGAAACCGCGGCCTCCCGGGCCGGGGCCACGGCCTTCTCCGGCGCGCCCAGGGCCCGGTGGCAGTCCGCCATCAGGTGGTTCTGGTCCAGCCGTCCGGTCATCCGCCGGTACGCCTGGAGCTCCCGCAGGGCCTCCCGGTACCGACCCGCCCGGTACAGGGCCATCCCCAGGATCTCCCGGACCCCACCGGACCGAGACGCCATGGCCTTTGCGGCCGTCGCGGCCTCCACGGCATCCACGGCCCGGTCCCGGCCCAGGGCGGAGACGGCATCGTCCAGCAGGCGGACCGCGGCCTCCCCCCGGCCGGGCTTGGCCGTGGACCGAACCTCCTCGGCCACTCCACGGGGGAGCGGCCCATGCACGCGAGGGCGGGCGCTCCCCTTGGGCACCCGGCCTCCGGCCCGTCCTCGCTCCCTCGGTCCCCTGCTCATGGGTTGAGGGTACCCGTTCCCGGCTCCCGGCCACCGGGCCCGGAAACGCAACGAGGCCCCCGAAGGGGCCTCGTTGCAAAAGAGCTCGGCGGCGACCTACTCTCCCACCCCGTCACCAGGGCAGTACCATCGGCGATGGAGGGCTTAACTTCCGGGTTCGGGATGGGACCGGGTGGTACCCCTCCTCCATGGCCACCGAACATCTGCGTTCCCCCGTCCGGAGACGGGATCACATCGATGAGGGTGCGAGCCCCGGGGCGAACCCCGGAACTCCACAGCGAGCGCGAGCGGACCAAGTCCTCGGCCTATTAGTACCGGTCGGCTGAACATCTTGCGATGCGTACACCTCCGGCCTATCAACCTCGTGGTCTGCGAGGGGCCTTACTCCTGGTTGCCCAGGATGGGAAACCTCATCTTGGAGCGAGCTTCGCGCTTAGATGCTTTCAGCGCTTATCTCTTCCGAACGTGGCCAACCAGCAGTGCCGCTGGCGCGACAACTGGCACACCAGAGGTTCGTCCGTCCCGGTCCTCTCGTACTAGGGACAGCCCTCCTCAAGTTTCCTACGCGCACGGCGGATAGGGACCGAACTGTCTCGCGACGTTCTAAACCCAGCTCGCGTACCGCTTTAACGGGCGAACAGCCCGACCCTTGGGACCTGCTCCAGCCCCAGGATGCGACGAGCCGACATCGAGGTGCCAAACCGTACCGTCGATATGGACTCTTGGGTACGATCAGCCTGTTATCCCCGGAGTACCTTTTAGCCGTTGAGCGACGGCGCTACCACCAGCCACCGTCGGATCACTAGGCCCTGCTTTCGCACCTGCTCGACCCGTCGGTCTCGCAGTCAAGCTCCCTTGTGCCCTTGCACT
>DASWKD010000261.1:0-1895 GCA_036396815.1 Actinomycetota bacterium
ACCAGGTCCTCCCGCCCGGGGACGTCCACGTACACCGTGTCCTGCATGGTCCGGGCCGGGTGGTCAGGGGGGATGTTGAGGGCCTCGAACGTGTACCAGTCCGTGTCCAGCTCCGGGGCCTCCATCACCCGGTACCCGAGCGAGGAGAACACGTCCACGATCCGCCGCTCCGTGCGGGTCAACGGATGGAGGGCCCCGGGAGGCGGCCGGCGGCCGGGGAGGGTGACGTCGATCCGGTCGGCCCGGGTCATAGCCTCCTCGGCGACCGCGGCCAGACCCTGGCGCCGTCCGGCCAACGCCTGGCGGAGGGCGGCGAAGGTCTCGTTCACCGCCCTGCCCACGGCGGGCTTGTCCTCCGGCGACAGGGTTCCCAGGGCTCGCTGGACCTCGGAGACGGGGGCCTTGCGACCCAGGACCGCGGTCTCGGCGGCCTCCAGGTCGGCCTCCGAGGCCGCCTCCTCGATCAGGGCCACGCCCCGGGCCCGCTCCTGCTCCAGGATGCGCAGCGCTTCGGCGACGTCCATGGGAAGGGAGTGTATCGGTCGAGGCACGTCCGGCGAGCGCGTGGAGCCTGGCGGCGGCCCGGGATATCCTCCCGGCGTGATCGGACCCTCCAAGGATCCCTCGAAGGACCTGTTCATCGTCACCGCGGTGGAGATCGACGCCGGGGCCGCAGACATCTGGCCGTACCTGGTGGACTGGGAGCGGCTGGACCGGTGGATGCAGGAAGCGTCCGGGTTCCGGGTCCTGGGCGGCCTCCGCGAGGGCGTGGGGGTGGAAGCCGAGGCCACCGTGCGGATCGCCGGGATGACCACCCACGACCGGGTCCGGGTGACACGGTGGGAGCCGCCCGCGATCCTGGAGATCGAGCACCGCGGCTGGGTGACCGGCACCGGCTACCTGGAGCTCTCCCCCCTGGAGCCGCGGGGCACCCGGGTGTTCTGGCGGGAGCAGCTGAAGCCGCCCTGGGGGGTCCTGGGCCGGGTCGGGATGCGGCTGCTCGCCGGGAAGATGCGTCGGACGTTCCAGCAGGACCTGCTCGCGCTGCGGGATCTGGTGGAGTCCGAGGCCGATCGCGACCGGCGCTAGGGTGCCGGCAGGGTCAGCCGGAACAGGGCCCCGGTCCCCTGCTCGCAGGCAACCGACGCGCCCTGGGCTTCCGCCAGGCGGCGGGCCAGCCACAACCCGAACCGGCCGGTCCCTCCCCGGCGCGGAGGCTCGAAGCAGGCCTCCACGCCCTGGGGATCGAACTCGGCGCCGGCCCGCGTGAACTCCACCGCACCGTTCCGGATCTCCAGGCGGACCGGGCCCTCCCCGCCCCACGACATCGAGGCGTCGGCCAGGGTGAACAGGAGACCCTGGAGGCGGTCGGGATCCATCAGGGTGGTGGCCGACCCGACCGCTTCCACGTCGGGATAGTCGTCCGAGCGGGCGAACACCTGGGTGACCCATCCCGCGGCGTCCTCCACCTGGAGGCGCTCGGGCGAGGGTCGGAAGCCGTCGGTCTGCAGGCGGGCCCCGTCGACCAGCATCTTGACCAGGGTCGCTGTGCGCTCGGCGTCCACGGTCATGCCCTTGACCATCATGTGCCGGGTCTCCTCGTCCAGCCGGTCCCACCGGGAGGCCAGCATGCTGGCGAACCCCTTCAGGGCGGTCAGCGAGGTCCGGATGTCGTGGGCCGAGGCCGAGATGGCTCGCTCCAGGCTGTCCCGGGCCGATGAGGCCGGGCCACGCTGGCGAGCCGACTCGAACATCAGCAGGGCCGCCGCGGCGGCCAGGTTCAGCGACTCGGCCTTCCCGTGGATTGGAACCCGGACGCTGCCATCGGCCAAGCCGCGAACCTCCTCCGGCAGGCCCCAGGCCTCGTTCCCCAGGAGCAGGGCCGTGGGGGGGGC
>DASWKD010000262.1:0-4415 GCA_036396815.1 Actinomycetota bacterium
GGTGTCAACCGGAGGCAGGAATCCGGCCGCGGACGGCGAACCTGTTGGGTGGGGAGGCATTCGCCCCGTTCCCGGCGTCCGCCGGGGACGCCTCCGCCCGCCCGCCGGCCGGGGGCTCGGGCCCCCGCGAAGGAGGGTGAACGCAGCATGAGGAACGGACGCATCTTCGCCGCGCTGGCCCTGGCCGCGCTGACCGGGGCCGCCGTGGCCCCCGGCGCCGCAGTGGCCCAGAAGGCCAAGAAGATCACCTACGAAGCCCTGGCCGACGGCAGCGGCCTCCAGATCACGCTGAACCCCGGTGGGGGCGGTGCCCAGGGCGGCGGCGGGGCCATCACCGACGCCCGGGTGACCCACAAGCCGCTGGCCGAGGCCACCGGGACCGGCATCTCCGGCGAGGAAGGGTCGCAGTCCTCGGCCTCCGCACCCCCGGACGAGAACCCTCCGGCCAACGGTGAGCCGTTCGACCCCGTGGGCGCGACGGACGTCCTCCAGATCACGTCCGATGGCGGCACCGGCGACGCTCAGGCCGAGGCCGACGACGGCACGCCCTCCTCGACCAGCACGGCCACGTTCGGTCCTTCGGCCATCACCGCGGGGCCCGATAACACCGTGGGCGCGGCGTTCATCGTCTCGATCGGCAGTCTGTCCACGACCTCGTCTGCCAAGGGGAAGGGCACCGACGTGTCCTCAACCGCTTCCTCCACCAAGACCACGGTGACCTTCGACGTGCTGGCCTCGTTCCTCGGGGACCTGTGCGACGACCTCCCGGAGGAGCTCCAGGAGCCTTGCGAGACGGCCGTCGGTGGTGCCGAGGAAGGCTCCACCGTCACGCTGGCCCAGATCCTGGTCAGCGAGAACGACGTGGCCTGCACCTGGGACGGCGAGGAAGCCGACGCTACCGGAAAGGGCTCCAGCCTGGTCCTGTCGGTCCTGGGGCAGGAGCCGCAGACGATCAACCCGGGTCAGGCGCCCCAGACCTTCGGTGCGGACACCGAGTTGGTCTCCACGGTAGGCGCCGGGACGTTCGGCAAGGAGACCACCGGCGGCAAGGACAGCGACGAGGACAGCGTGAACGCCATCGCCGGCGCGGCGTTCGCCAACCTGTTCGGCGGGCAGGTGGAGATCCTGTTCTCGACCTCGTCCTGCTCGATCTCCGCGGAGATCCCGCCGGACAAGGTGCTGGCAGCCACCGGCGGGCCCGTGCTGTGGTACCTCCTGGGAGGGGCGGCCCTGGCCGCGGCAGCCCTGGGCGTGCGGCGGTTCCTGCGCCACCCGGCATGACCCAGCCGTCCCGGGCGAAGCGCCTGGCCGAGGCCCTCCGGTCCCGGCCGGGCCCCCGCCGGGCCCTGAACGTCCTGTCGGTCCTGCTGCTGGTGGGAGGCATCGTCCTGTTCGCCCAGCCCTTCGTCACGGATCTGTGGGCGAAGTGGAAGCAGTCCGGTCTGGAGGACGAGCTGGGCACGGCCGGGAACCGGAAGGCGTTCCTGGACGGGACACTGAAGAGCGGGGACCCGCTGACCCGGATGCGCATCCCTCGTCTGGGGCTCAACACGGTCGTGGTCGAGGGCGCCTCGCTGGCCGCGCTCCGGGCCGGCTCCGGCCACTACCCGGGGACGGCGCTCCCGTGCGCGGCAGGCAACACCGGCATCGCCGGGCACCGGACCACGTACTCGAAGCCGTTCGCCCACGTCGACGACCTCAAGCGAGGAGACAAGATCGTCCTGGAGACCCCCGTGGGCCGGTGCACCTACCTGGTGCACGAGACGTGGATCACCCATCCCGCTGACGTCAGCGTCCTGGAGCCGCACGGCAAGGGGTCGTGGCTCACGCTGACCACGTGCAACCCACCCGGCAGCGACCGCGAGCGGCTCATCGTCAAGGCCAAGCTGGTCGAGGCCCGGACCGCGTAGGGCTCAGCGGAGCTTGAACAGCTCCGCCACCGAAGGGATGGGTCCCTCGGCGCTCTTCCTGTTCACGAACAGCATGTACGGGCCCGGGGGGGCCACGGCGCCGTTCGGGGGTGCGGCCACCTTGAGGATCTTCCCCTTCCGCTTGGTGATCCGGAGGACCACGGAGCGCTGGTCTCCGTCCACCAGGTGGGTGGTGGACGGATTGCGGACCAGGACCACACTGTGGACGTCCCTGGCCGGCACTCTGATCTTCATCCGCACGGTCTCCCCGTAGTCCACCTCGCCCACGTTCAGGATCTGGGGGCGCTTTCCGGCGAACAGGTACGGGGGTGAGTAGATCTCGAAGCTGGGGTCACGACCCTCGTTCGGGGAGAAGCCGCCGGGCAGGGTCTGATGCGCGCCGTACATCGTGGGGATGGGGGCGTGGCCGCCGACCAGCACCCGTCCGTCGGGAAGCAGGACCGCGTTGTTGTGATAGGTGCGAGCGTGGTGCGCGGTGGCCATGGGCTCCCAGGTCTTCGTGGACGGGTCGAACAGCTCGGCCCGGGTGGTGGGGAAGCCGGTGCCGGGGAAGTCCACCTCGTCTCGGTCGGCCCCCGAGAAGGCCATGACCTGACCCGTTGGCAGGAGGACCGCGGTGGAGTACCAGCGGGCGTCGTTCAGCGGGCCGGTCTCGGAGGTGGCGATGGCGTTCCCGTTGCCCGTGTCCACGGTGGTGATGGCGCTCTGCCGCTGGGCCAGGTACGTGCCGGGCGTGGTGCCAGCGATCCCTCCCGCTGACAGGAACGAGGCCTTCGCATAGGAGCCCCCGCTGGTCGGCTGGAGCGGGAGCATGATCGAGAACGTGGATCCCCGGAACCCGGGGAAGGTCGTCCCCAAGCCGGGGATGCCCAGCGTGGTCCAGGCCTTCGTCTTGGGGTCGTAGGACGCGGTGAGGTTCCACAGGACCTCGTCGTAGGCCTGGCCGAACGGGTTGAACACCTGCCCGGCGGCGTTGTAGAAGACGTGGCCGTTGGGCAGGAGGTGCAGCCTGGGGTACAGGGGGAGCGAACGCTCAGCGGCCGTCCCGTTCTCCGTCCACCGGCCCTTGTCCGGATCGAACGTCTCGGTCTGTACCACGTTGCGCCCAGAGTCCTCCGGGTGGGAGGGGTACACGGGCTTGAGCAGCTTCTGCACCCCGCCCGCGATGAACACGTCCCCGTTGCCCAGGGTGACCATCGTGGGGTACCACCGACCGTGGTGCATGCTGCCGGTCTGCTTCCACCGATGGTGGGAGACGTCGTAGATCCGCGTGTTCCGGAGGCCCTCGAGCTCGGCCACCCCCGGGCCGCCGTCGGGCCCCGGGTCGTTGTAGTAGGCCGTCCCCCCGGCGGCCAGCACATCCCCATTGGCCATGAGGTTGAAGTCGGAGCAGAACAGGGCGCCGTCGTTCTCGGTCTCGGTGCTGGAGAAGGGCGGGGGCAGCAGGGGCTCGTTCTCGTAGCCCTCCGGATTGGCCCCGCCGTCCGCGGGAGCGGTGACCCGCCAGCTGGGCTTCCCCTTGGCGAAGCGCAGGATCCGGGCCTGGTCGTTCAGGGACACGGTGCCGTACTCGGTGGCCGTGCCGTTCTGGATGTTCTCGGTCCCCTCCAGGGCGTCCCAGTAGAGGATCTCGCCGGAGCGGAGGACGGTCATGGACCCGGCCGCCGGCTTGCAGTCCTCCAGGTGGCCGTCGGGAGGCTCGCCGGGCCCGTGCTGGTGAGGGAGGCAGTCCTCCTGGGTCTGGGAGCCGTTCACGGTGGGCTCGGTGAAGGGGGCGGAGAAGGACCCGATGGCCCCGGGCTCGGTCTGGGCGGCGGCCAGCGTGGCCGGGGCCAGGATCGCCATGGCGGCCAGGCCGGCCAGGAGGCGCACCGGCGCTCGCCGGGCGCCGCGGGTTGCCGTCGCGAACATACCCGTTAGTAGGTTCGACGCCGGGCCCGCGGAATCCTGCCTGGGGACGGCTAGACTACGCCGCGATGTCGCGCGTGCTGCTGATCGGATGGGACGGGGCCGACTGGCGGATCCTGGACCCCATGCTGGAGGCCGGGCTCCTGCCCAACCTCCAGGGCCTGATCGACCGCGGAGCGCGGGGGGTCCTTCGGTCCACGGTGCCGAATCACTCCTGGTCGGCGTGGCCCTCGTTCCTGACCGGCGTGGATCCCGCCAACCACGGCGTGTACGACATCTTCGAGCGGGACTTCTCCACCCGGAAGAACCTCCCCGTGACCTACCGCTCGATCAAGGAGAAGACCCTCCTGCCCGACCTCACCGCGGCCGGGGTGACCACCGTCATGACCAACGTGCCCCTGACGTTCCCGCCCCCCGCCATCGAGGGGAAGCTGGTGGCCGGCGGGGTCCTGCCCAAGTGGCGCCCCTACACCCACCCCGAGCCGCTGGCCGCGGAGCTGGAGCAAGCCGGGGCGCCGTATCCGATCAACGGCATGAGCTGGACCACGTTCCGCAACCGCCCGGAGCCCTTCCTGG
>DASWKD010000263.1:0-5125 GCA_036396815.1 Actinomycetota bacterium
TCCAGGTCCAGGCCAAGTTCAGCAACCTGGTGAGCACGACGTTGACCGACGACCCGCAGGGGCACGCCGAGCACGCCGCGGGCACGTCGTTCCAGCTCCGGGGGAACTGTGGCACGATCCAGGACCTCGTCAACAACTGCCCCCACATCGGGTGGCTGAGCGGGGAGTTCGACGTGGGGCGTGCCGTGGTCCGGGCCCGCCTCCCCATCGGGTCCTCCCTGGCTCCTACGGTGGTCCCCGGGGCGGTGATCGACCGGAACACGGCGTCGTTCTCGGGCAACGTGGTGGCCTCCTACCAGGCGGTCGTGTCCACTGACGACACGCAGGACGCCGCGCTGTGGGAGGAGGGGACGACGTACCGGGTGCCCACCCGCACCGTGTCGATGGGCATCGTCCCCGCCGGTGCGCCGGCCCAGTTCACGGCGGCGGGGACGGCCAACGCCGACGGCTCGATCTCCGGCTCGCTGTCGACGGCGGGGCTGGGGGCCGGCTCGTACGACGTGTGGGTGCGGGCCTGCTTCGGGACCAACTGCGGGACGGGACGGACCACCGTCACGCTCTGAGCCCTGGTCAGACCAGGCGGCCCTCCGGGGCCCGGCCCAGGTGGCGGTACGCGCGCTCGGTGGCCAAGCGGCCCCGGGGCGTGCGCTGGAGGAAGCCCAGCTGGAGGAGGTACGGCTCGTACACGTCCTCCAGGGTGCCCTGGTCCTCGCCGATGGCCGCGGCCAGGGTGGACAGGCCCACCGGCCCGCCGTCGAACCGCTCGATCAGGGCCTCCAGGATCGAGATGTCGATGCGGTCCAGGCCCCGCTCGTCCACCTCGAACAGCAGGAGCGCGTCGGCCGCCGCGGGACGGCTGATCCGGCCGTCGCCGCGGACCTGGGAATAGTCCCGGACCCGGCGGAGGAGGCGGTTGGCGATCCTGGGCGTGCCCCGGGACCGCCCCGAGATCTCAGCGGCGCCCTCCGGGTCCACCTCGATGTCCAGGATGCCGGCCGAGCGGACCACCACCCGGGCCAGCTCCTCCTCCGCGTAGTAGCCGAGGCGGGGGGAGAAGCCGAACCGGTCCCGGAGGGGCAGGGTGATCATCCCCGGGCGGGTGGTGGCCGCGACCATCGTGAACCGGGGCAGGTCCAGCCGGATGGTCCGGGCCGAGGGGCCCTTGCCGATGACCACGTCCAGCTTGTAGTCCTCCAGGGCCGGGTACAGGACCTCCTCAACGGCCCGGGGCATGCGGTGGACCTCGTCCACGAACAGGACGTCGCCCTCCTCGAGGTTGGTCAGGATGGCGGCCAGGTCCGCGGTCCGCTCCAGGGCGGGCCCGCTGGTGTGCCGGAGCCCGGCGCCCATCTCGTTGGCCACGATGCCGGCCAGCGTGGTCTTGCCCAGCCCGGGGGGGCCGGAGAACAGGACGTGGTCCAGGGGCTCCCCTCGCTCGGAGGCGCTCTGGATCAGCAGGCCCAGCTGCTCCTTGACCCGCTCCTGTCCCACGAACTCCTCCAGCCGCTTGGGGCGGAGCGCCGCGTCCAGCTCCCGGTCCAGCTCCAGCTCGGCCGCGGCCACGATGCGGTCCTCGCTCACGCCGAGGCCCCCACCCGCTGAAGGGCCAGGCGGAGCAGGTCCTCGACCGGCTGGCCGTCGGGGACCAGGCCCTCCACGGCCCGCTGGACCTCTTGGGGGTTCAGGCCCAGGCCGGCCAGCGCGTCGCGGACCTCGGCCAGGGGCCCGGCCGAGGGGAGCTCCGTCTCCCCGCCCAGCTTGTCGCGGAGGTCGAGGACGATGCGGGCGGCCATCTTCTTGCCCACGCCGGGGACCACGGTGATGGCGTCCGCGTCGCCGTCCAGGATGGATCGGCGCAGGGTGTCGGCGGACAGCGCGGACAGGACCGAAAGGGCCACCTTGGGCCCCACCCCGTTCACCCCGATCAGCAGGAGGAACAGGTCCCGCTCGGACGGGTCCGAGAACCCGAACAGCGTCATGCCGTCCTCGCGCACGTGGAGATGGGTGAGCAGGCGGGCCGTGCGGCCGGTGGCCGGCAGGGCAGCCAGGGTCCCGGCGGGAACCAGGATCTCGTAGCCCAGTCCGCCGGCGCCCACGACGACCCGGTCGCCCCGGCGCTCCTCGATCGTCCCCTCGACGAAGGCGATCACCGGAGGGCCGCCTTCAGCGGGGCCTGGTGGAGGTGGCACACGGCCACGGCCACCGCGTCGGCCGCGTCGGGCTGGGACGGAACGCCCTCGACCTTCAGGAACCTGTGGAGCATCCGGCGAACGTCCTCCTTCCGGGCGGTCCCGTCTCCGGTGACCGCCATCTTGACCTCCAGGGGCCCGTACTCGGTCACCGGGATCCCCTCCTGGGCCGCGGCCAGCAGGACCACGCCGGTGGCCCGGGCCACCCCCATCGCGCTCCCGGTGTTCCTTCCCCACATCAGCCGCTCCACGGCCACCGCCTGGGGGCGGTGGAGCCGCAGGGCCTCGGTCACGGCAAGGTGGAGGGTGCGCAGACGAAGGGGCTCGGCCGTGCCCGCCCCCGTGCGGACCGTCGCCGCGGCGAGGACCACCGGTCCGGCCCCGGTCCGCTCGGCGACCGCCGCCAGCCCCGTGGCCGCCGTGCCCGGGTCGATGCCGACCACAACCCGCTCGAACATACGTTCAGTCTCGGCCCCGCCTCCCGCTGGGTCAAGGACTACACGGCTGTAATTTACCTCCCAGAGGCGGGAAAAGGAAGAGGCGGGGGGGGGTTCCCTTGGCGAACACATCGTCGGTCGAGGGAAGGGAGGCACGGCGTGAAGAAGATATTCAACCGGGTAGCAGGGCTCGATGTCCACAAGGACTCGATCACCGCCTGCGTAAGGATCGCCCCTAGGGCCAAGACCCAAAGGAGCACTTGGCGAGGTTCGGCGCCACAACGGGGCAACTGATGGTGCTGAGGGACTGGCTGGCCTCCCATGAGGTGACGCTGTCCCCCCACAGGTCGGAGAAAGCGAAGGGGCCGGCTTGCGCCGGCCCCTTCGGACGGTTCGTGATGCGGTTCGAACTAGCTGTACGTGTACTCCACCAGCTGGTCGCCGAGAGCCTTCTTGGCGCCCTCGATGTTGTCCACGCCGAGGGCCACGATGACCGTGTCTTCCTTGACGCTCACCGGCAGGAAGCACTGGATGTTCACGCCCTGGTCGCCGAGCCTGCGGCTGATGTCCGCGGCCTGGCCGACCTCATCCCGCAGCCGTACGGTCACGGTGGGGAGGATCTGGTACTCGTACTTGGCGCCATCGAGCGCCTTGCGCGCCGCGGTCTCGTCGTTGCACACGAACGCGGCCACGCCCTGGCCGTCGAAGCCGATGACCGTGATCATCACGTTCACATGCTCGGACGCGAGCGCGCCCGTCAGGTTCGCCAGCTCGCCGGGGCGATTGGCCCCCTTGACGATGAAAGTCTGCATGCAGCAGCAACTCCTCTCGAGTAAGATAGCGGGCTTGTAGGCCTTGAACGCCATCGAACTCTGGTACTACCCTACTCGACGCTGTCCAGCAGAGGTTCGGACGTGCTCATTGACCGGCAAGAGCGCGGATCTTCGGCGGATTGGCCGGCCGGTGGAATCGATGAGCATGCACGTAGGTGGTTCGCGCACAGCCCGGAAACCGGCAGCCTTGGTCGCGATCGTGCAGGGCCCGCATCAACGCCTACGGCCTGGAGCCGGTGGCGGTCCCCGAGGGACCGGCCTGGGTGGCACACGGGTTCACCGTGCTCCCCCACGCCCCGGTGGTGATCCGACCGATCCCCGAGGAGGAAGAGGACACCGCTCCCTGAGCCCGGGGCTCAGGAGCCCTTGCCCTTGCCCTTCCCGGTCCCACCCGCGGCGGATCCCTGGCCCTTCCCGCCCGAACCTCCGGTGTGCCCGCCCTGCTCGCCGCCCGAGCCCTGACCCCCCGAGCCGGCCCCACCCTGGCTCTTGGCCTTGTTCTTGCCCTTCGCCTTGCTCTTCGCCTTGTCCTTCCCCTTCGCCTTGCCCTTGGCGGCCTTGTCGTGGGGGTCCTTCTTCTGAGAGGGGCCGGCCTCGACCGGCGAGACCTCGATGATCGGCAGGAGGATGGGGCCGTTGACCCCGGACACGGGGCGGGCAACGTCGGGGTCGGGATGGCCGCCATCGAGGAGTCCGGGCAGGGCCAGCTTGGCCACCGCGGCCGTGGCCACCAGCACCGACAGGGACAGTCCCCCGACCACCAAGACACCCCTGGCCCGATCCGAGAGGCGGATACGCATGTAACCCCCTTCCCAGGAGATATCGGCAGGGGGGTGCGGAATCCGCAGTCGGCCGTTCAGCCGACCTCGGCCAGGACCTCGTCGGGGATGTCGAAGTTGGCGTGCACAGCCTGGACGTCGTCCAGGTCGTCCAGGGCGTCGATCAGGCTCAGGACGCTCTTGGCCTCGGAGCCGTCCACCGGCACGGTCGACTGGGGGGTCATGGTCAGCTCGGCCGAGGCGACCTCGATCTCCGCCCCCTCCAGCGCGGAGCGGACGGTCTGGAGCGAGGTGGCCTCGGTGGTGATCTGCCACTGGTCGTCCTCCCGGCGGAGGTCCTCGGCCCCGGCATCCAGGACCAGCTCCAGCACGGCCTCCTCGTCGGGAGCCCGGTCCGCGTCCACCAGGACCACGCCCTTGCGCTCGAACTGCCAGGCCACGCTCCCGGGGTCCCCCAGGTTGCCCCCCATCTTGGCAAACGTGTGCCGGACCTCCTGGCCGGTGCGGTTCCGGTTGTCGGTCAAGGCCTCCACCAGCACCGCCACCCCTCCGGGGGCGTAGCCCTCGTACACCACGGCCTCGTACCGGGTGCCCTCCATGTCCCCCGAGCCCCGCTTGATGGCTCGCTCGATGTTGTCCATGGGCACTGAGGAGTCCTTGGCCTTCTGGACGGCCGAGGCCAGGGTGGCGTTGCCCTCGATGCTGCCCCCACCCTCGCGGGCTGCCACCTCGATGGCCCGCAGCAGCTTGGCGAACAGCTTGCCCCGCCGCTGATCGGTCACCGCCTTCTTGTGCTTGATCGAGGACCACTTGGAATGCCCAGACATCACCCCATCCTTTCCAGGAGAGCGCGGTGGAGCCCGCCGTCGCCGACCAGCTCGGGATGG
>DASWKD010000264.1:0-2142 GCA_036396815.1 Actinomycetota bacterium
GTCGGTGGTGATCAGCTCCTTCTTCAACTCCACCCCGGCCGCCTCGGGCTGGGCTGGGGGCGTCTCCAGCTCCGGGTACACACCGGGGGCGGAACGCGCGCCGAGCAGCTCGCGGATGTCCGCCTGGTCCTCCGGCAAGCGCTCCCGGATCTCCTCCCACAGCGCGCACACGGCGAGCACGCCGTTGCGGATCCGGAAGTCCATCCGGGTCCAGGCGGTCATGGCGTCGCCGGTGACGGCGTCGGTGACCCGGCGGGCCTCCTCGGGCGGGGTCTCCCGCTCCCACAGCCACGCGTACGCGGTCAAGTACATGTCCACGATGCCCGTGGTCAGCGGAGGCATGTCGTCCGAGAGCCTGGTGGACAGCTCTCCCCCTTCGTGGGGCGGCATCCACCCCTGGCCCACCTTCTCCACGGCCCGGGCCACCATGGCCTGGACCTCCTCCGCCGCAGCGCTCATCGCCTCACCCCCCGGGAACGGTCGGAGCCATCGTACGCCCGCCACGAACCGGGGCGAAAGGGATGCTCCGGAACCCCTCGCGCAGGAGTGCGGGCTCGGACGGCGAAGAAGTACCCAGCCCTCTGGGGCCCACGAGCGAGGAGGTTCCCTTCCACATGCGACGTCTCCGATCCCTGTTCCTGGCCCTGGCCGTCGTGGCCGTGGGCGCCATCACCGTCCCCGGCCTGACCGCCGACCCCCAGCTGCCGCTGTCCAACGCCGCCGACGACGAGGCCCTGGTCGAGATCCACCTCGCCGACCGCACGGCTATCGACCCCCTGCTCGACATGGGCCTGGACCTGGCCGAGTACGTGCGCGAGGAGCCGGGCGGCATCGTCACCGCGGCGTTCGTGACCCCCGCCGAGCGGGCGTTCCTGGAGACGCTGGGCTACGTGTTCGGCAGGACCGTCGAGGACAGGAGCACCTGGGAGGCCCGGAAGCGGGAGCGCCAAGACGCCATGGCCGACGAGCAGGCCGCGCAGGGGGTGGCCGAGGAGGGCCTGGAGGCCGAGATCCCCGGCGTGATCCCCTCGCTGGCGCCGTCGATGTCCGCCTCGACCGCCGACGCCGGGCCCGGTGAAGAGGAGCCTCCGGGCGAGGTCACCATCATGCGCGCCGACTACTTCGTCCACCGCTCGGGCCGGTTCCTGTCGGTCGAGGCCCGCACCGCGCTGGGCACCAACTCCGGCGGCCCGACGATGGCCGTGTCCTGGGCCGAGGACGGCGGCGCGTACGGCACGGCGACCACGATGTCGAAGTTCACCGACGCCGGCGCGTACATGTACCACCGGACGCTGCTCCGGATGGGGGCCGCGGGAAGCACCACGCCGGTCCCGCACATGGTCCGGGTGGCCTCCAGCACCGGGGAGTTCGCCGAGGACGAGGTCCGCACGTGGCCCGGCGAGGACCTTCCCCCGTACGCCGAGGAGTACCTGACCGGCTTCCACACCCACTACATGGACCCGGTCGAGGTCTACGACCGGATCAACGACCTGGCCGCCGAGTTCCCCAACATCTCCGAGATCATGGACCTCCCCTACCAGACCAACGGCTACCAGCGGAAGGCGATGGCCGTGATGGGGGCGTCGACGGCCGGCGGGTCCCCCTCCGACACGTCCCGGGCCGTGCTCCTGATCTCCCAGGCCTGGGGGCACGAGGGCGGCAACGACGTGCAGGCCGAGTTCCTGCCGTCGGCCTCGGCCACCACGACGATCGCGGTGACCGGCTCCAAGGTGACCGTGAACCTCGGGGTGGGCGCCACCGCCGCGCAGGTCGTGGCGGCCATCAACGCCGACGCCGCGGCCAGCGCGCTGGTGACCGCCTACACCTACGCGGGGAACGCCGGCGGGGGCGCGGTCCTGCCCATCGCCACCACCAACCTGTCCGACCTGCTGGAGGCCCCGGCGACCATCCCCCGCGGCCCATTCCAGCCCCAGGTGATCCGGATCGGGAAGGTCAGGGACGGCTCCAAGGTGGGCGTGTTCCTGTTCTGCCAGCAGCACGCCCGGGAATGGGCCACCCCGCTGACCTGCGTGGAGACCGCGGAGCGGCTGCTCCGCAACTACGCCATCGACCCGAAGACCCAGGAGATGGTCGACAACCTCGACATCTTCATCCTGCCGTCCGTCAACCCGGACGGGTCCC
>DASWKD010000265.1:0-9160 GCA_036396815.1 Actinomycetota bacterium
GAGGGGGAGCGCTACGCGCACATCACCGGCTTCTACTCGTTCGTGTTCGGCCGGAGCGAGTTGGAGCAGTCCTTCAACCAGGAGCTGTCCGGACGATCCCCCGAGCTCCTCCCCCAGCGGTTCATCGACGAGGTCCTGGGCCGGGACCGGCGCGGGGCCAGCCTGGTCCTCTCCGTGGAGCCCCGCCTCCAACAGCTGGCCGCCCGGGGCCTGGGAGGGCGGGAGGGGGCCGTGGCGGCCATCAACCCCCAGACCGGGGAGGTGCTGGCCCTGATGGCCAACCCGTCCTACGACCCGAACGAGCTGTCCTCGCATGACGGGAAAGAGATCCGGGCGGCCTGGGACCGGCTCAACGAGGACCCCAACAAGCCGCTCCTGTCCAACGCCTCCGACCAGTTCTTCCCCCCGGGCTCCACGTTCAAGGTCGTGGTGGCGGCCGCCGCACTGGAGAACGGGATGTCTCCGCAGGACACGATCCCCAACCCGCCCGAGCTGGACCTGCCCCAGACGAACGAGACGCTGGAGAACTTCGGTGGGGGCCAGTGCCCGGGCGGGTCGGAGATCAGCCTGGCCCAGGCACTCCGGGTGTCGTGCAACGTGGCGTTCGGCGGCCTGGGCCTCGAGCTGGGCGGCGCCACCCTGGCCGAGCAGGCTCGCCAGTTCGGGTTCGGCCAGCAGATCCCCTTCGACATCCCCTGGCAGGAAGGCGCGTTCCCCGACCCCTCGGGCTTCGAGCAGGACCAGCCCGGCCTGGCCTTCTCGGCCATCGGGCAGAAGGACGTCCGGACCAACGTCCTGCACATGGCCCTGGTGGCCGGGGCCATCGGCAACGGGGGCGTGATGATGGAGCCCCGGCTGGTCCGCGAGGTCCGCGATCCCTCGGGCCGGATCATCCGCCGGCTGGAGCCCGCCGTGTGGGGGGAGCCGATGTCGGGGTCGAACGCGAACAAGCTGACCAAGATGATGAAGGCCGTGGTCGAGAGCGGGACGGGAACCGCGGCCCAGATCCCCGGGGTGGCGGTGGCCGGCAAGACGGGGACCGCCCAGAACCCGGGCACGGACCCCCACGCCTGGTTCATCGCCTTCGCCCCCGCCGACCGGCCCACCATCGCCATCGCCGTGGTGGTGCTGAACGGCGGGGACCTGGGGAGCGAGGCCACGGGCGGGCAGATCGCCGCTCCCATCGCCCGGCGGGTGATGGAGGCGGCCCTGACGGGGTAGGTATCCCGGCGTGACGAAGCAGGGCACCGTGCTCGGCGACCGGTACGAGCTGGGACCCCGGCTGGGGACCGGCGGCATGGCCACCGTGTACCGGGCCCGGGACCGGGTGCTGGGCCGGGACGTGGCCGTGAAGGTCCTGGCTCATGGGTACGCCTCCGACACCAGCTTCGTGGAGCGCTTCCGCCGCGAGGCCCGGGCCGCCGCCGGCCTGAACCACCCCAACGTGGTGACCGTGTACGACCACGGCGCGGACGACGGCTCCCGATACATCGTGATGGAGCACGTCGACGGCCGAACCCTGGCGGAGGTGCTGGCACAGGAAGGAACGCTGGCCCCGGAGCGTGCGGCGGCCATCACGGCGGGCGTGGCCCGGGCCCTGGACGCCGCCCACCGGCGGGACCTGGTGCACCGGGATGTGAAGCCGGCCAACATCCTCCTGACCCGGGACGACCGGGCCAAGGTTGCGGACTTCGGCATCGCCCGGGCCGCGGCCGATGCCGCCCTCACCGCGACAGGGACCGTGATCGGCACGGCCACCTACATCGCTCCCGAGCAAGCCGCCGGGCGAAGCGTGGACCACCGCTCCGACATCTACTCGCTGGGCTGCGTGCTGTACGAGATGCTGGCCGGGCGACCCCCGTTCACCGCAGACACGGACCTGGCCCTGGCCTCCCGCCATGTGCGCGACGATCCCGCGCCCCCATCCTCGATCCGTGACGGGATCCCGCCGGAGCTGGAGCGGGTGGTGATGACCGCCCTGGCCAAGGACCCAGTGCGAAGGTTCCGGACCGCCCGGGAGATGGCCGACGCTGCGGCCGCGGCCATGATCCCGCCGGGAGCGGCCACGGCGGTCATCGAACCCGGCCAGCGAACCGCGGTGATGCCGGCCATTCCGGACGAGCCGGGACGTGACCGCCGGTGGCTCCCGTGGTTGTTGGCGGCGGGGGGCGCCGGGCTCCTCGGACTGATGCTCCTCCTGCTGTCGCTCCGTCCATCGGAGCGGCTGGTCTCGCCGCCCAACCAGGTGAACCGGGGGGTGGAGACCCCGTCACCGGCGCCTCGGGAGAACCCGGTCCTGAGCTTCGCGGAAGCATACGGGGCATTCCTGGCGGTGATGGACCACGCCCTGGAGATCGGCGACGTGTCTCCCGCGACCGCTCGCGACGTCACGCGCCGGATGGACGACGCCGTGCGGGCCTACCAGGAAGGGGAGGCAGAGGATGCCCTGGAGGCGCTGGACGAGGCCCGCGGAGAGCTGGCCGGCCATGCGGCCCGCGGAGACGTGGACCCGGAGGCCGCCGCGGCCATCGGAGCGGCCATCGACGCCATGGAAGCGGCCGTCCTCCGGGACGCCCCCCAGCCCGTGGACGACGAGGGGGACGACGGGACCCCCGGGAAGAGCAAGGGGAACGACAAAGGGAAGGGCAAGGGGAACGACTCCGACTGAGCCCCTCCTGAAAGGACCGGCCCGAACGGCTAGAGTTCATCCCGAGACCCCATGGCGAACGGTTCCAAGCGTGTGCTGGCCGGCCGGTACCAGATCGAGGGCGCCGTCGGCGAAGGCGGGATGGCCAAGGTGTTCCGGGGGACCGACACGGTCCTGGGACGCACGGTGGCCGTCAAGGTCCTGGCGCCCCAGTTCGCCCGCGACGGGCAGTTCGTGGAGCGGTTCCGCCGAGAGGCCCAGGCCTCGGCCGGCCTGAACCACCCCAACATCGTGTCGGTGTTCGACACCGGCTCCGAGAACGGGATCCACTACATCGTGATGGAGTTCCTGGAGGGCCGGACCCTCAAGCAGGTCATCGCCGAGGAGGGCCGCCTCCATCCCGACCGGGCCTCGGAGATCGCCGAGGGCGTGGCCAAGGCGCTGGGAGCAGCCCACGCCCAGGGCCTGGTCCATCGCGACGTGAAGCCGGGCAACATCATGCTCACCCCTCAGGGCGAGGTGAAGGTCATGGACTTCGGCATCGCCCGGGTTACCACCGGCGAGGCCCTGACCCAAACGGCCACCGTGCTGGGCACGGCCTCCTACTTCTCCCCCGAGCAGGCCAAGGGCGAGGCCGTGGATGCGCGGTCCGACATCTATGCGGTGGGATGCGTGCTGTACGAGATGCTGACCGGACGCCCGCCCTTCTCCGGCGACTCGGCGGTCGGCGTGGCCTACAAGCACGTCCGGGAGGACGCCCCGCTGCCGTCCTCCCTGAACCCCGACGTGTCACGGACCATGGACGCGGTGATCATGAAGGCCCTGTCCAAGAACCCGGCGAACCGCTACCAGTCCGCGTCGGACATGGCCCAGGACCTGGCCCGGGTCCGCCAGGGGATGCCGGTGGCGGCAACGCCGGTCCTTCCCGGCGACCCCACCCAGATGGTGACCCGCCCCGTGACCCAGGGCACCGCGGTCATGGACGCGCTCCCGGAGGAGGACGAGGAACCAGGCGGGAGCCGGACCTGGCTGGTGGTCCTGGTCACGGTGCTTGTGGTGGCCCTGCTGGGCACCGCGGCGTTCTTCCTGGTTCGCGAGCTGACCTCGGGCCCGCCCATGGTCGCCGTCCCCAACGTGGTCACGTTGACCCAGGAGGAGGCCACCCAGGAGCTGGAGCAGGCCGGGTTCCGGGTGGAGGTCACCCAGCAGCCCGATGCCGCGGACGAGGGGATCGTGTTCCGGCAGAGCCCCGAGGCAGACACCCAGGCCGAGGAGGGCTCGGACGTACGGCTCTTCGTGTCCACCGGCCCGGAGCCGGTTGTGGTCCCCAACCTGTTCGGGAAGACCGTGGACGATGCCCGGGCCGAGCTGGCCCAGGCAGGCCTCCGGCTGGGGGCGGTGGTCGAGGAGCAGACCGACGAGGTCCAGCCCGGCCGGATCTTCAGTCAGGACCCCGCCCCCGACGAGGAGATCAAGCAGGGCAGGGCGGTGGACGTCACGGTGGCCGCAGAGGACACCACCCGCATCGTCCCCAACGTGGTGTGCAAGGACCTGGAGGACGCCAAGGATCTCATCGAGGCCCAGGACCTGAAGATGAAGGTCCAGGGGAGCGAGCTCTCGCTGTCCTGCGCGGAGGGCACGGTGGCCCGTCAGGACCCGGAGGCCGGCGAGGAGATCGAAGCCGGCAAGCGGGTCAGGGTCTGGGAGTCGGACGGCCCGCCGGAGAGCCCGAGCCCCGAATCGCCCTCGCCGTGAGCCTCTGGTTCGCGCCGGAGGCGTTCACCGAGGAGGAGCGGGCGGTCCTGGCGCCGCACTTCACCAACCTCGACCAGCCGGTGTTCGCCCTGGTCAACCTGCCGGAGGTGACCAAGGGCGCCCTGTTCGCCCGGTACTCGCGCTCAGCGAAGTCCCTCCGCCGGCTGTTCGTCGACGAGTTCGCCGGCCACGCCGCTCCGGTCGCCCGCCAGGACGTGGGGCTGGACCGGGCCGAGAAGCTGTACGAGCGCGTGTTCCTGGAGTACGGCGACGACTCCGTGGCCCAGCTCGGCGGCGTGCACCTGGCCTGCGAGCAGTCTTCCCAGATCCTGGCCAAGGTCCTGGAGCGCGGCCGGCTCATGGCCTACCTGGAGCAGTCCACACGGTACGTCCCCTACGACGACCGCCCCGGCGGCCGGTGGCGGTACGCGGTCCCCCCCGAGGTGGAGGAGGCCGGCCTCGGTGCGCGCTTCGTCGAGGTCATCGACGACGCCTTCGACACCTACGCCCGGTGGCTGGGGCCGATGCAGGACCTGTACCGGCGGCTGTTCCCCCAGGAAGCCGGTGATCCCGACCCCGTGTACCGGGCCACGATCCGGGCCAAGGCCTGCGACACGCTCCGCGGCCTGCTCCCCGCGGCCACCCGCACGAACATCGGGATCTACGGCACCGGGCAGGCCTACGAACAGCTCCTGCTGCGCATGCGTGCCAACCCCCTGGCCGAGGTCCGAGCGTACGCGGACCTCATGCTCGCCGAGCTGCGGACGGTGATCCCGGCCTTCCTCCGGCGGGTGGACCTCCCCGACCGAGGCGGCGCGTGGAGCGCGTACCTGGAGCAGACGAGAGAGGCCACCGCGGCCGTCTCCGGCCAGCTCAACGCCGAACCCGACCCGCGGCCCGAGGTCGTGCTCACCGACGTCGACCCGGAGGGCGAGGTCAAGGTGGTGGCCGCCGCCCTGTACGAGACCTCCGACCTCCCCGACGACCGCCTCCTGGCCCTGGCTCGGGAGATGACCGAGCAGGAGCGGGCCCGGGTGCTGGAGGCCTACGTCGGCGAACGGACGAACCGCAGGCACAAGCCGGGGCGGGCCTTCGAACGGACCGGGTACCGGTTCGACGTCCTGTGCGACTACGGCGCGTTCCGGGACCTCCAGCGCCATCGCCTGCTGACCATCGAGTGGCAGGCCCTGACCCCGGCCCACGGGTACGAGCTCCCCGGAGAGATCGAGGAGGCCGGCGCGCTCCCCGACTGGCGCCGGGTCATGGACGCCTCGGCCGGGCTGTGGTCGGACCTGCGTGCCGCGGGGCTCGGGGATGCGGCGCAATACGCGGTGAGCATGGCCTACAAGATCCGGTTCGTGATGCAGACGAACGCCCGCCAGGCGATGCACCTCATCGAGCTGCGGACCACGCCGCAGGGACACCCCACCTACCGGCGGGTGGCCCAGGAGATGCACCGGCTGATCGAGGAGCAGGCCGGCCACCGGGCCCTGGCCGCGGCGATGCGATTCGCCGACCACTCGAAGGTGGACCTGGAGCGCCTGCAGGCCGAGCGGCGCACCGACGCGAAACGGCGGGGCCCCCAGACGTGAGCCCCACGGAGGGGCCGATCGTCACGGCCCTCGTGCTCCTGGCCGCGGCGGCGCTCCTGTTCGCGGTGCGGTCCTTCCAGCTGCTGTTCCGGGACATCCGCCCCAAGTACCGCGGCCGGCACCGGCGCCCCTCCGGCTGAGCCGGCGAGTGAACCTCGAGATGCCCGAGGTCGAGGAGGTTCAGCGACTGGGCCGCTGACCCGGCAGGTGTCCACCCCCTCCGTGGCGAACTCCCCCTCATGGACCGTCGATCCGAGCGGCGCCTTGTCCAGCCGTGGTTCTTCTGGCTGGTGCTCCCGTGCTTCCTCCTGCCCTTCTTCGCGTTCGCAGCGCCGCAGTGCAACGTGAAAGGGGAACCGGACCCTCCCTCAGAGGAAGTCTCGATGACCGGGGTGGACCTCCTGATCGGGGGCGAACCCACCGTGGAGCGGCAGGCCCCCCCAGGAGAGGACCCCGGAACCTCCGTCGCTGCGAGGGCATCGGACCTCGGCCCCCAGCCCTGGGCCTGGGTTGCGCTCCTGGCAGCCATGGCCGGTGCGACGGTGAGCGTTTCATCCAGCGGGTGGCGGGTGGGAGCCTCCATCCTCGCGGCCGTGGTGGGGGTCACCTCCCTGATCGGGCTGGGCCTCGTCGTCGGGCTGTTCGTGGCCGAGGAGCGGATCGGCTTCTCCCTGGCCCTGGGGCTGTTCGGCCTGGCCCTGGTCAACGGGATCATGTGGCCCGTCTACCGGGCCATCTTCGGCTTCCGGGAAGATCCCCCTGCCGAGTAGGGGCCTCCGCTGCCCTGTTCAGGTTCCCTTCCAGGTGAAAGGGATGCCTTCCAGTTCGAACGCGGCAACTCGCTCTTGCGGCTCAGCTGGCGGAGGCCTTCTGCTTCTCCTCCTCGATCAGGACCCGGCGGAGGACCTTGCCGATCATCGTCTCGGGCAGGGCGTCGCGGAACTCGATGTGCTTGGGGGCCCGGTAGCCGGTCAGGCCGTGCTTCTCATCACGGGTCCACTCCATGATCTCCTGGGGCGTCGACGAGACCCCCTCCTTGAGGACGATGAACGCCTTGACGGCCTCACCTGTCTTCTCGTCGGGGATCCCCACCACCGCGGCCTTCTGGACCTTCGGGTGCCGGTACAGGACCTGCTCCACGTCCGTGGGGTACACGTTGAACCCGGACACGATGATCATGTCCTTCTTCCGGTCCACGATCGAGAAGTAGCCCTCCTCGTCCATCTTGGCGATGTCCCCCGTGTGCAGCCACAGCTTCCCGTCCGAGTGCTTGCGGATCATGTCCCCGGTCTCGTCGGGCTTGTTCCAGTAGCCCTTCATGACCTGGGGCCCGTGGATGCACAGCTCCCCCTCCTGGTCACCACCGACCTCCTTGTCGGGGTCGTCGATGTCCACCAGCTTGCAGTCGGTGTCGGGGATGGGCAGCCCGATCGAGCCGAACTTCCGCTTCCCGAAGATCGGGTTGATGTGGGTGACCGGGCCGGTCTCGGTCAGGCCGTACCCCTCGACCAGCCGCCCGCCGGTGATGGCCTCGAACTTCTCGGCCACGGCCACCGGCAGAGGCGCGGCGCCCGAGAAGCAGGCCTTGATCGAGGTGATGTCGTGCTTCTTCGTCTCCGGGCCCTCGTTGATGGCGATGTAGATCCGGGGGACGCCGGGGAACAGCGTGGGCTTCTCCTTGGCGATGGCCTTGAGCGTCATGCCCAGCTCGAACCGGGGCAGGAGGACCAGCTTCAGGCCCTTGGACAGGCCCACGTTCATCACGGCCTGGAGGCCGTAGGAATGGAAGAACGGCAGGACGCACACGATGCCGCCCTTGCCCTCCTCGATGGCCCCGGTGAACCAGGCCGCGGTCTGCATCACGTTGCTGACCATGTTCCAGTGGGTGAGCATCGCGCCCTTCGACAGGCCGGTGGTCCCTCCCGTGTACACCAGGGCGGCCACGTCCTCCTTGGGGTTCACCGTGGCCACCGAGGCGTCGGGGTAGGTGCCCTTCATCAGGTCCGCCCACCAGTCGACGTCGGCGTCGGCGGGGACCGGCGGCCAGTCCCGTCCCTCGTGCTTGGCCTCCTTCTTGAACTTGATCGGGGCCAGCTGCTTGAGGGGGAACGGCATGTAGTCGGTGACCTTGGTGACAATGATCCGCTTGATGCCGGCCTCCGACCGCACCGCGTTGACCAGCGGATAGAGCTGGTCGAGGCAGATCAGCTTCTCCACGCCGGCGTCGGTCAGCTGGTGGGTGAGCTCGCGCTGGGTGTACAGGGGGTTGTTCCCCACGACCACGGCGCCCAGCCGCTGGCAGGCGTAGAACGCGATCACGTACTGCGGGCAGTTCGGGAGCACGAAACCGACGCGGTCCCCCTTCTGCACGCCCATCGAGGCCAGGACCCGGGCGAACTGCTCGGCCTCGCCCAGGAGCTCCTGGTAGGTCAGCCGCTTCCCGAAGAACGCCACCGCGGGCGCCGAGGGGAAGCGCTGCGCGGATTCCTCCAGGATCGAGTAGACGGAGCGCTCGGGATACGGCTCCAGGCTCTCAGGGACCTCTTCCGGATAGCTGGACAGCCAGGGACGCTGGGTCATGGGGGCCAACTCCTTTCCAGCAGGGGCCTCGATTATCGCGGATGGCCGGGGAGCGGGACAAGCGCCTTGCCCGGACCCGTCCCGCCCCCTACCGTGGCGGTCCATGGACGCGCGCGCCCTGACGCAGGCGGCCCACCGAGCCCTGCCCCCACTGGAGGGCGAGGTTCGGGTTCCAGGCCTCCGCCGCCCGGTCGAGGTCCTCCGCGACGGGTGGGGCGTCCCCCACGTCTACGCGGAGGACCAGGACGACCTGTGGTTCGCCCAGGGCTTCCTGGCCGCGTCCGAGCGCCTGTTCCAGCTGGACGTGGGGGCCCGCCTGGCCACCGGGCGGCTTTCCGAGCTGTTCGGGGACCTCACGCTTCCCCTCGACCGTTTCATCCGCACCGTGGGTTGGGCGAGGATCGGGCGGCGCCTGGCCGGGGGCTGGGACGAGCGCTCCCGACGGATGGCCGCCGCGTTCTCGGCCGGCCAGCGCGCCTGGCTGCCGGCCATGCCCGCCCCGCCCCCGGAGTACGCCGTCCTCGACGTGGATCCCTCGCTCCCCTCGCCCGGAGAGGCCGATGCGGTGGCCGCGGCTATGAGCGTG
>DASWKD010000266.1:0-4914 GCA_036396815.1 Actinomycetota bacterium
GGCATCAGGAACGTGGTCAGCAGGACCATCCACAGGCTCACGCCGTCCACGGCCAGGACGTACCGGAGGCCGAGGGGCCCGGCCCAGGTGGCCTCCTCGGTGAGCTGGAAGCCGGCCGTGCCGGTCTGGAACCCGGCCAGCACGAACAGCGAGGCGGCGAAGGCCGCCACCGAGAACACCAGCGCTCCCCACCGCCAGGTGGGCGCCGTCGAGCCCCGCCGCCCGGCCAGCCGGGCCACGCCGGTGGTCAGCGCCAGAGCAACCACCCCAGCCAGCGGGGCGAACACCGTCACGGTCAGCCAGGGCACGCCGCTCATGTCCGCACCAGCACGAAGACCAGGAGAGCCACCGCGCCCAGCAGGAACCCCAGCGCGTACGTCCGGACCAGCCCGCTCTGCACGCGCCGCCCCGCGCCGGCCAGGCGGGACACGGCCAGGCCCACGCCGTTCACCGCGCCGTCGATCACCCGCTGGTCGAACACATAGGCCAGGAAGGCCGAGGCGGCCTTGCCCGGCATGACGAGGAGCGCGCCGTAGACGTCGTCCAGGTACCAGCCGCGGGCCAGCGTGGTGTGCAGCCACCCCATCCGGACCCGGAGGGCGGTCCAGTCCACCAACCGGTCCCCGTACACCACCCAGCCGAGGACGATACCGACCAGCGCCGCGGCGACGGCCGTGGCCACGAGGGCGCCTTCGGAGAACAGAGGCGCTGCTCGCAGCGCGGAAACCTCCATGCCCGGGGTATGCGGGCCGGCGAACATCGGGCTCAGGAACGTGTGGAGCCGTCCGGTGGTCGCCGACAGGCCCAGCAGCCCGCCGAACGCCGCGCCGACCCCGAGCAGGGCCATGGGCACGGTCATGAGGACGGGTGACTCGTGGGGATGGAGCTGGTGGCGGGGCCGGCCGAAGAAGGTGAGCAGGGTAGCCCTGGTCACGTACAGCGCGGTGAGCCCCGACACCACCAGGGCGACGATCGACAGGCCACCGTACCCGGCCTCGTTGGCAGCGGCCAGGATCTGGTCCTTGCTAAAGAAGCCGGCGAACAGGGGGATGCCGGCCAGGGCCAGGCCGCCCAGGACGAACAGGGTCGTGGTGACGGGCATCGATCTTCGGAGGCCGCCCAGGCGGGTCATGTCGATCTCCCCGTCGGTGGCGTGCATCACGCTCCCCGCGCCCAGGAACATCAGGGCCTTGAAGAAGGCGTGGGTGATCAGGTGGAAGATGGCGATGGCGTATGCGCCCACACCGGCGGCCAGGAACATCAGCCCCAGCTGGGAGATCGTGGAGTAGGCCAGGACCCGCTTCAGGTCGTCCTGGCCCAGGGCCGAGGTGGCCGCGTACACCGCGGTGACCGCGCCCACCACGGCCACCACGAACAGCGCGTCGGGGGAGGCCTCGAAGATGGTGTGGGTGCGGACCACGAGGTAGACGCCGGCGGTGACCATGGTGGCGGCGTGGATCAGGGCCGAGACCGGGGTGGGGCCCTCCATGGCGTCGGGGAGCCAGGTGTGCAGGGGCACCTGGGCGGACTTGCCCACCGCGCCGGCGAACAGCAGGAGCGCGATGGCCGTGGCCGTGCCCTCGGCCAGGCCGGAGGCCGCGGGGAACACGTCGTCGAAGCGCACCGAGCCGAACGTAGCGAAGATCAGGAACACGCCGATCAGCATCAACGTGTCGCCGATCCGGGTGACGATGAACGCCTTCTTCCCGGCGTCGGCGGCCGGCTTCCGCTCGAACCAGAACGAGATCAGGAGGTAGGAGCACAGCCCCACGCCCTCCCAGCCCACGAACAGCAGGACGAAGTTGTTGGCCAGGACCAGGATCAGCATGGAGGCCACGAACAGGTTCATGTAGGCGAAGAAACGCGGGTAGCGCGGGTCGCCGTGCATGTAGTCCATCGAGTACATGTGGATCAGGAAGGCCACGCCGGTGACCATCGTCACCATGACCATGGACAGGGCGTCCACCCGCATCTCCACCGGGGCGATGAGCGAGCCGGCGGAGATCCAGTCGAACAGCTCCACCACGACCAGCCGGGCCTCCTCGGGCGAGGCCAGGACGTCGCGCAGGGCCAGCAGGGCCACCACGAACGACCCGCCGACCAGCGCCGCGGCCAGGCCTCCGGCCACCCGGCGGAGGGGCCTTCCGAACAGCAGGAGCAGGACGGCCCCGGCCAGCGGAAGCGCCGGCGCCAGCCACAGCTTCTCGATCATGGCCTCACCACCGCAGGACGCTCGCGTCGTCCACGTTGGCCGTCCGCCTGCGCTGGAAGATGGCCACGATGATGGCCAGGCCCACCACCACCTCGGCCGCGGCCACCACCATCGAGAAGAACGCCAGGATCTGGCCGTCCACTTCGCCCAGCCGGCGGGAGAAGGCGATCAGAGCCAGATTGACCGCGTTGAGCTGGAGCTCGATCGACATGAAGATGACCAGAGCGTTGCGGCGGACCAGGACGCCCACGCTGCCGATGCTGAACAGGAGCCCGGAGAGCACGAGGAAGTAGCCGATCGGCGTCCTCATGGCGCGGCCTCCTCGGGGATGCCCCGGGCCTTCCGCCGGGCCAGGACCATGGCCCCGATGGCGGCCACGATCAGCAGGACCGAGGTGACCTCGAACGGGAACACGTACCGGGTGAACAGGGCCTCGGCCACCGCCCGGACGTTGCCCTGGGGCTGGGCCATCGGTGGAACCGCGCTGCCCAGCAGGCCCACCCCCAGCCGGACGGCCAGCACCAGCTCGGCGACCATCAGCACGCCCAGGAACACGGCCAGGGGACGCTGGCCGCGGATCCGCTCCCGGAGGACCTCCTCCCGGTCCACGCCGAGCAGCATGATCACGAACAGGAACAGGACCATGATGGCCCCCGCGTACACGATGACCTGCACCGCGGCCAGGAAGTGGGCGTCCAGCAGGACGAAGAACACCGCCAGCGTGAACTGGTTCAGCACCAGGAGCAGCGCCGCGTGCACGGCGTTGCGCTGCAGCAGCATCAGGGCCGCGGCGCCCACGCTGATCGGCGCGGTCACCCAGAACACGATGAGGTCCATCAGCCCTGCTCCGTCCCGGGAGCGGTGCCCAGCGGGGGCGGTGGCTGGAGGAGCTGCTCCTTGGTGAGGATGGCCTCCTCGCGCGTCTCCCACGACATCTCGAAGGAGCTGGTCAGGGTCAGGGCCCGGGTGGGGCAGGCCTCCACGCACAGGCCGCACATGATGCACCGCAGGTAGTTGATCTGGTAGTCCTTGGCGAACCGCTCACCCGCCGACGCCGGGGCCTCCGGGTCGTTGTCCTCGCCCTCCACCCAGATCGCGTCGGCCGGGCAGGCCCAGGCGCACAGCTCGCAGCCGATGCACTTCTCCAGCCCATTCTCGTGCCGGTTGAGCAGATGGCGTCCGATGTGCGACCGGGGCGGCAACTGCTTGATCTCCTTCGGGTAGGACACGGTGACGGGCTTGCGGAACATGTTGCGGAACGTCACGCCCAGGCCCTTGAGGATCTCCCAGATCATGCATCACCCCCGGCGATCGGCCGGAACGGTTCCCGAGGACGGTCCTCGGGCTTGCGGGAGAACAGCGGGGCCACCAGCGAGAGCAGGACCAGACCGCCGGCCACGATAGCCGCCCCCCGGAAGAAGTCGTCCCGCCCGTACACGTCCGGCAGGACCACGATGGCCCCCGTGGCCAGGACCCACACCAGGCCCCACGGGATCAGCACCTTCCACCCGAAGTTCATCAGGCGGTCGTAGCGGAACCGGGGGAGGGTGGCCCGGACCCAGATGAACACGAACACCAGCGCGGCCACCTTGAGCATGAACCACACCACCGGCCACAGGCCGGGGAGGACGTCGAACACCGGGCCCCGCCATCCGCCCAGGAACAGCGTCACGGCCACCGCGGAGACCGTGAGCATGTGCAGGTACTCGGCCAGGAAGAACATGGCGAACCTGATGCCCGAATACTCGGTGTGGTACCCGGCCACCAGCTCGGTCTCCGCCTCCGGGAGGTCGAACGGCGGGCGGTTGGTCTCGGCCAGGGCGGCCGTTGTGAAGATCAGGAACGCCGGGAACTGGGGGATGATGTTCCAGATCGAGTCCTGGCGGGCCACCACCTCCGACATCTGGAGGGTCCCCGAGTACATCAGGACGGCCACCAGGCCCAGACCCATCCCCACCTCGTAGGAGATCAGCTGGGCGGTTGACCGCACCCCGCCCAGGAGGGGGTACGCGGAGCCCGAGGCCCATCCCGCCAGCACGATCCCGTACACGGCCAGTGACCCCATGGCCAGGAAGAACAGGATGCCCACGTTGAGGTCGGCGATCTGGAGGGGGATCTCCCGGCCGAACAGCTCGACCGGCGCTCCGAAGGGGATCACGGAGAACGCCAGGAAGGCCGGGATCAAGGAGGCCACCGGGGCCAGCGGGTACACCCACCGGTCGGCGTTGGCCGGGCGGATCCCCTCCTTGAAGAAGAGCTTGATGCCGTCGGCCAGCGAGATGAGGATCCCCCACGGGCCGGCCCGCCTGGGCCCCAGGCGGGTCTGCATGTCGGCCACCACCTTGCGCTCCACCCAGATCACCAGCATCACCAGGACCAGGAGGGCCACGAACACCAGCCCGACCCGGACGAGGAGCAGGACCCAGTCCAGGAGATCCATCAGCTCGCCTCCTCGCCGGCCATGGCCGGCTCCCCCACCGGTTCCAGCGTGACCGGGGTGATGGGGCTCCCCGACAGGAGCGTATTGGCCCGGAGGCCGGGCTGGTTCCAGGGAACGAACACCGTGCCCTCGACGATGCCGTCGGTGACCGCGACCGGGAGCTCGGCCTGGCCGCGCTCGGTGCGGACCACGGCCCGCCCGCCGTCGCCCAGGCCCAGGCGATCGGCGTCCGCCGGGTGGACTTCGACGAAGGCCTCGCGCT
>DASWKD010000267.1:0-3798 GCA_036396815.1 Actinomycetota bacterium
GCCACGCGGTGGGGCCGGCGCCCGGTCATCCGGGCGGTGGCCGTGCGCGACCTGGAGAAGCCCCGGGACGTCCCGCTCCCCCGATCGCTGTTCACCGCGGAGCCGCTGGAGATCGTGGACCGCGACGACGTGGACGTGGTCATCGAGGTCATGGGCGGCGTCGACCCGGCCGGGGGCCTGATCGAGGTGGCCCTGCTCCACGGCAAGGACGTGGTCACCGCGAACAAGGAGCTGCTGGCCCGGCGGCGCCACTGCCTCCAGGCGGTGGCCGACAGCAACGGACGCCGGCTCCTGTACGAGGCCTCGGTCATGTCGGGGGTCCCGGTGGTCGACACGCTCTCCCGCCTGGCGGCGGGCGATCGCATCACCCGGCTGGAGGGCGTCCTGAACGGCACCACCAACTTCTGCCTGCACCGCATGGAGACCGAGGGCCTGACGCTGGACCAGGCCCTGGAGGAGGCCGAGGCCCTGGGCTACGCGGAGGCCGATCCCACCGCCGACATCGACGGCGCCGACGCCGCGGCCAAGCTGGCCATCCTGTCCTCGCTGGCCTTCGGCCGGGTGGTCGGCCTGGCCGACGTGGACGTGGCCGGGATCCGGGGGGTGGACCGGGGCGACCTGGACGAGGTTCGCGGGAACGGAGAGTCGATCCGCCTGGTGGCCGAGGCGTGGGCTGCCGGCCCGGACGTGGTTGCTCAGGTCGCCCCGAGGCGACTCCCTCGGGCCCACCCCCTGGCCCAGGTCGAGGGCCACCACAACGCGCTGGCCGTGGAGACCGAGGCGGCGGGCCGGCTGTTCTTCCACGGCGCGGGGGCGGGCGGCGACCCCACGGCCAGCGCCGTCATCCGAGACCTGGCCGCCCTGACCACGGAGGTGATCCGATGAGCGTGCAGACGGCGCTGTTCCCGAACATCGACCTGGTGTGCCGGGAGTGCGGCACCCGCTACGCCCCCGAGCCCCGGTCGATCTGCACGGAGTGCTTCGGACCGGTGGAGGTACAGCACGACCTGGACGCCCTTCGGGGCCGGGTGACGCGCGAGCGGATCGCGGCCTGGCCGGCCACGCTGTGGCGGTACCGCGACCTGCTCCCCGTACCCGAGGATGCCGACCTCGTCGACCTGCGGGCCGGGTTCACGCCCCTGCGCCGGGCCCGGAACCTGGGCCGGCGGCTGGGCATCCGGGAGCTGTACATCAAGGACGACACCCGCAACCCCACCGGCTCCTTCAAGGACCGCGTGGTGGCCGTGGCCCTCACCGCGGCCCGGGCCTTCGGCTACGACACCGTCGGGTGCGCGTCCACCGGCAACCTGGCCAGCGCGGTGGCCGCCGCGGCGGCGTGGGCCGGCCTGGACGCCTACATCTTCGTCCCGGCGGACCTGGAGCGGCCCAAGGTGGTGGGCACGGCGGCGTTCGGGGCCACCGTGGTCGCCGTGGACGGCACCTACGACGACGTGAACCGTCTGGTGACCCAGGTGGCCGACGCCCAGCCGTGGGCGTTCGTCAACGTGAGCCTGCGCGCGTTCTACGCCGAAGGCTCGAAGACCCTGGGGTTCGAGACCGCCGAGCAGCTCGACTGGCGGCTCCCCGACCACGTGGTGGTCCCCGTGGCCTCCGGCGCGCTGTTCACCAAGATCCATAAGGGGTTCCGCCAGCTGACCGAGCTGGGGCTGGTCGAGGACCGGGCCGTGCGGTTCTCGGGCGCCCAGGCTGCCGGGTGCGCTCCCGTGGCCACGGCGTTCAAGGACGGCACCGACGAGCCCCAGCCGGTCAAGCCGCGGACCATCGCCAAGTCCCTGGCCATCGGCAACCCGGCCGACGGGCACTACGCGTCGAGGCTGGCCCGGGACGCCGGCGGAGCGATCGAGGACGTCACCGACGACGAGATCGTCGGCGGCATCCGCCTCCTGGCCGAGACCGAGGGCCTGTTCACCGAGACCGCCGGCGGGGTGACCATCGCCACGCTGGCCAAGCTCCGGGAGGCCGGCGTCATCGGTGAGGACGAGGTCACCGTGGCCTACGTCACCGGCACAGGATGGAAGACGGCCGAGGTCCTGGAGAACCGCGTGGGTCCCTCGTTCACCGTTCCCCCATCCCTGGACGCGTTCGAGCACGAGCTCGGGAAGGAGCGATAGCCATGCCCATCTACGTGACCATCCCCACGATCCTCCGCTCACACACGGGCGGCGAGTCGACGGTGGAGGCCGACGGCGGAACGCTGGACGAGGTGCTGACCAGCCTGGAGAAGCGGTACCCGGGCATCACCCGGAACCTGCGGGACGGCGACGGCCTCCGCCGGTTCGTCAACGTGTACGTGAACGAGGATGACGCCCGTCTGAGCGGGGCGCTCCAGGCGCCGGTGGCCGAGGGAGCCATCGTGAGCATCGTGCCGGCGGTGGCCGGAGGGTAGCTACCGGTGGGCCAGGTGGCGCCTGAGCTTCCCCCGGACCCGCCACAGGGCGTTGTCCACGGACTTGGCCGGGCGCCCCAGCTCCGCGCCGATCTCCCGGTACGTCCTGCCCTCCAGGAACAGGGACAGCACACGGGCCTCGTACCCGGTCAGGCAGGCGAACGCGTCCTCGATCCGGGCCCGCTCGTCCGATCCGACCACCACCTCGGCGGGATCCCACTCCTCGGACGCCGTCCACCATGCGTCCAAGGCCTGGTCCTCGATGCTCAACGCGCCGTTCAGCATCTGGAACTTCCGCCGGTTGGCGTGGGTCACCGCGTTGAACAGCCGGCGATCGATACACAGCACGGCGAAGGTCCGGAAGGACGCCCCGCAGGGCTCGAAGGCCATGATGGCCTGGTACAGACCGATCATCCCCTCCTGGAGGAGGTCGTCCTTCTCCGCTCCCGGGAGGAAGAAGCGGTGGACCCGGGCTCGGACCAGGGCCTTGTACCGGTCCAGGAGGTCCCGTAGGGCGGCGTCGTGGCCATCCCGGACCCTGGCCACCAGCTCCGCGTCCAGATCCGCGATCCTGGCGGCGATCCCGGCCGGCGCCACGCCCCTTACAGCCATCCGCGCTTGGCGGCCAGGACGGCGGCCTCGATCCGGGTGGACGCGCCCAGACGGCGCCGGATCCTGGCCGCCCTTCGCCTCACCGTGATCACGGACACCCCCACCCGGCGGGCGATGGCATGGTCCGTCAGCCCGCTGACGATGAGCCGCATGACCTCCAGCTCGTCGTCCGGTGGGCGCTCCCCATCCGGCGACTCCGGCGCGATCAGCGCCACCCCGTCCTCGTCCATGGTGATCGGATGCGCGCATCGTCCCCCGCGTGGGAGCGCCGGACGTCGCCGAGCTCCGGCCCGCGGGTGGCCATCACCTCGCCATACATCGGTGCGTGAACGCGACTGATCCCCGGGATCACCGCCGGGAGCGGATACATTCCTGCTCGACGGAAGGGAGCATCCGTGCGGTACATGATGAGGTCGAAGATCCATCAGGCCCGGGTCACGGCGATCGATCCCGACTACGAGGGGTCGATCTCGATCGGCACCGACCTCCTCCGCAAGGCGGACATCGTGCGGTTCGAGCAGGTCCACGTCCTCAACGCGGAAACCGGTACCCGGGTGGTGACCTACGCGATCGAGGCCACGGACCCAGGGACGATGCAGGTCAACGGGGCCGCCGCACATGGGTTCACTGAGGGTGACCGGGTCATCGTCATCGCCTACACCCTGACGGATGACGTCGGTGCCGAGCTGCTGAGGCCCCGCATCGTCCTGTGCGACGAGGCGAACCGGCCCCGGCTCGCCGAAGGGCACCGGTAGTCGGGCGAGAGGCGGTCACGCAGG
>DASWKD010000268.1:0-4127 GCA_036396815.1 Actinomycetota bacterium
GCTCTGGGCGTGGATGCCGGCCGCCGGGCCTTCCTGGCCGGCCGGGCCGCAGCGCGCGATGAGGCCGAGGCGTCCAGCCCGCTGACGGGGTTCCTGGACCGGCTTGCCACGTCCCAGTCCGACCCGGCGGTGACGGAGCCGTGAGGGTCCACGCGCTGACCGACCTCGACGCGCCGGTCACCGAGGGCGATGGCTTCGAGGCCCCGTTCCCGGACCGGACCTTCGCCCGGGTCCTGGCCGGGTTGCCCCTCGACGACCTGCTGGCGCTGGCCCACGGCGCCGAGCCCTCCGCGGTGGGCCGGGCCCTGGCCCGTGAGCCCTCCCGCCGGACCATGGCCGACGTCGCCGCCCTCCTCTCTCCCGCCGCAACGGAGCGCTTGGAGGACCTGGCGGCGGCATCCCGGGCCCTGACCTTGTCGCGGTTCGGGCGGACCATGCACCTGTACGCCCCGCTGTACCTCTCGAACGAGTGCCTGACCACCTGCGGGTACTGCGGGTTCGCCAAGGACCTGCCGGTGGTCCGCAAGACGCTCACCGAGCAGGAGACGCTGGCCGAGGCCCGCCACCTGGTGGCCCGGGGGTACCGGTCCCTCCTCCTGCTGACCGGCGAGCACCAGCGGCTGACCGGCGTCCCGTTCCTGGAGCGGCATGTGCGGCTCCTGGCCCCGGAGGTGCCCTCGATCGCCCTGGAGGTCCAGGTGTGGACCGAGGCCCAGTACCGCCGCCTGGTAGCCGCGGGGTGCGAGGGGGTGGTCATCTACCAGGAGACGTACGACCCGGAGCGGTACCTCCAGGTCCACCTGGCGGGGAAGAAGCGCGATTACCGGTTCCGGCTCCTGGGACCGGAGCGGGCGGCCCGGGCCGGGGCCCGCCGGGTGGGGATCGGGGCCCTGCTGGGCCTGCACGACGACTGGCGGTTCGAGGCCCTGGCCGCCGCGGCCCACGCCCGTCACCTGATGACCACCTACTGGCGGACCCAGGTCACGGTGTCCGTGCCCCGGCTCCGGCCCTCGGCCAGCGGGTTCCAGCCCCGGGTGGAGGTGGGTGACCGGGACCTGGTCCAGCTGGTGTGCGCGCTCCGCCTGAGCCTCCCGGACGCCGGCCTGGTCCTGTCGACCCGGGAGCCGGCCGGGTTGCGGGACGGTCTGCACCGGATCGGGATCACCCATACGAGCGCCGGCTCGCACACCGAGCCCGGCGGGTACGAGCATCCCGGTGAGGCCGAGGGCCAGTTCGAGATCGCCGACCACCGCCCGCCCGCCGAGGTGGCCGCCTCGCTCCGGGCCATGGGGTACGACCCGGTGTGGGAGGACCCCTCGACCCCCGCGGGGATCGAGCGGGGGCTGCTGCCGGCGTCCCGGGCGTGACCGTCACCGCGAACGGCCAGAGCTACGAGCTGGAGGCAGGCGTCTCGGTAGCCGCGTTCATCAGGCTGCGCGAGCTGGACCCGGCGTACGTGGTGGTGGAGCACAACGGTGAGCCCCTGGAACGGGCCAGGTACGAGGACGTGACCCTGGCGGACGGCGACCGCCTGGAGCTTGTCCGGGCGGTGGCCGGAGGATGAACGCCCCGGATCGACGGTCCCGCCTGGACGCGGCCCGGATCTACCTGGTCACCGGAGGGAGACGACCGGCCATGGGCGCGTTCCTGGACGAGGTGCTGGCCGCCGGGGTGGACGTGATCCAGGTCCGGGAGAAGGAGGCCGAGGCTGGGGAGGTCCTGCGCCTGGCCCAGCCCTTCCGCGAGGCGGCCGACCGCCATGGGGCCCTGTTCATCGTCAACGACCGGCCGGACGTGGCCCACGCGCTGGAGGCCGACGGTGTCCACCTGGGCCAGGACGACCTCCCGGTGGACGCGGCCCGCGACCTGCTGGGGCCCGACGCGGTGATCGGCCTGTCCACGCACACGCCGGAGCAGCTGGACCGGGCCCCGGCGGAGGCCGACTACGTGTGCGCGGGCCCGGTGTGGGCCACCCCGACCAAGCTCGGCCGCCCGGCCGCCGGCCTGGACGTGGTCCGGCACGCCGCCCAGTCGCAGGACCGGCCGTGGTTCGCCATCGGCGGGATCACCTCGGCCAACCTGAGCGAGGTGGTCGCGGCCGGCGCCCGCCGGGTGGTTGTGGTCCGCGCGGTCACCGAGGCCCGTGACCCGGCCGCGGCCGTGTCTGCGCTCCGTTCTGGCCTCCCGGACTAAGGCGGGGGCTATACTCGTCCGACATATCCCGTGGAGGAACCTGACCCAATGGACACCCGCCCGCACCCACACACGACCCCATCTTCCCCGGGCGTTCTGCGGACGGGTGCCATCGGTGTGGTCCTCCTGGGCCTCACCGTCATCGCTCTCCCCGGGCCTGCCCCGGCGGGACCGTCCGGGAACAAGGTCGCTCACGCCACGCCGGGGTTGCTCAAGCCGAACCTCCTGTTCGTCCTCACCGACGACCAGCCGGTCAAGAGCATGGCGGTGATGCCGCGCACGCGGGAGGGATTCCCGGTCAGCTTCACCAACGCGTTCGTGACCACCCCACTGTGCTGCCCCAGCAGAGCCTCCATCCTCACTGGGCGGTATGCGCATGCCACCGGTGTCAGGGGGAACGGCGACTACCCCACGTTCAAGGCCCGGTGGGAAGCCGATTCGCTCGGTCCGTGGCTGGATGCGCAGGGCTACTACACCGGCTTCGTGGGGAAGTACCTCAATCGGTTCCGGGAGAACCCGGTCCCGCCGGGGTGGGACGAGTTCTACGCGCTGGTCTCGGGCGACTACCACGCGTTCCGCATGCGCGAAGCGCGCAGGACCGGGCCGGATCCGCACGACGGGTTCGTCTCATACCCGAACGACGAAACCCCACAGGCGTACGCGACGACGGTCATGGGGGACAAGGCCCTGTCCTTCCTGGAGCGTGCCGCTTCCCCCGTGTACAACACCGGGGGACAGCCCTGGGCGCTGTTCCTGTGGCTCCAGGCGCCACATACCCCGCTCTCGCCGGTCCCCCCACACGACCAGGCCGCCGTGCCGCGCCGGAGCAGGATCCCGTCCTTCATGGAGCGTGACCTGTCCGACAAGCCCAGGGAGGTCCGGAGGTACCGGAAGCTCCGCCGCCGGGCCAAGACCGTCAAGCGGATCCGTCGGGGGCAGCTGCGGATGCTGATGAGCGTGGACGACACCGTAGAGCGGGTCTTCGACACGCTGGACGAGCTTTCGATGCGGGACCAGACGTGGGGGCTCTTCACGTCCGACAACGGTTTCCTGTGGGGCGAACACCGGCTCACGGGGAAGCGGTTCGCCTACGAGGAGAGCATCCGGGTACCCTTCCGGTTCGCCATCCCGGGCCGGGAGCCTGAGACGATACCCGCGATGGTGGCCAACATCGACATCGCTCCCACGTTCGCGGAGCTGGCAGGAGATCCGGGGGACCACGGCTTCGATGGGGTGTCGCTCCTACCGCTGATCGAGGGCCAGGTCCGTACGATCCGTTCCAGGCTGGTCATCGAGGCGGCCAAGAAGGGTGGCTACGATGCCTTCCGGACCCGCCGGTGGACCTTCATACGATGGAGGCACACCCGACACATGGAGCTGTACGACCTGAAGAAGGACCGGTACCAGCTGCGCAACATCGCCAAGACTCGTCCCCGTGTGGTGCGCCGCCTGAAGAGGGGCCTTCGAGCGCAGCTCGGCGGGGAGTGGCCGTGGTGAGGCCACCCCTGCGCAGCGCGCTGGCCGGGGCCCTGGTGGCCGCAGGCCTGCTGTCGGGGGTCCCCTCGCTGCCTCCGGGCGTTCCCGAACGTGCCCACGCTGCGGATGTCCCGTCGGACAAGCCCAACCTGCTGTTCATCATGACCGACGACCAGCGGGCGGGCACCACGTCGGTCATGCCCCGGGTGGAGGAGGCCTTCGACATCCGGTTCACCCGGGCGGTGGTGACCACCCCGGTGTGCTGTCCCAGCAGGGCCTCGATCCTCACCGGTCGCTACGCGCACACCACCGGGGTCCGGAAGAACGGCAACTACCCGGCTTTCCGGAAGCGGTGGGAGCACCGGAGCCTGGGCCCCTGGCTCCAGGCGCAGGGGTACCGGACGGGGATGATCGGCAAGTACATGAACCGGTTCGGGGAGAGCCATCCCGTGCCTCCC
>DASWKD010000269.1:0-3237 GCA_036396815.1 Actinomycetota bacterium
ACCAGGGGAACGGCCACGCGGTCGCGCGTCCGGGCCAGGACCTCCAGGCAGGCGTCGGTCCGCATGCCCTCGGCCAGGGCCCGCTCGGCGGCCCGGCGGATCACGGGCCCGTCGGCCAGGGGATCGGAGAACGGGAAGCCGATCTCGATCAGGTCCGCGCCGCCCTCCGCGGCGGCCTCGGCCAGCTCGGGGGCCTCACGACCGGCCATCAGGTAGATGGCCAGCGCGGTCACGTGACCACCTCTAGGTCCTTGTCGCCGCGTCCGGACAGGCCGACCACGACCAGCTCGGCGTCCAGCCGCAGGGCGGCGGCCACGGCGTGGGCGGACTCCAGGGCGGGGATGATGCCCTCGGTCCGGGACAGCAGGCGGAACGCGTCCAGGGCCTGGGCGTCGGTGACCGGGACGTACGTGGCCCGTCCGGCGTCCCGGAGCGCGGCGTGCTGGGGGCCCACGCCGGGGTAGTCCAGGCCCGCGGAGATCGAGTGCGCGTCCAGGACCTGGCCGTCGGCGTCGGCCAGGACGCTGGACCGGGCGCCGTGCAGGACCGCGGTCCGTCCGCCGGACAGGCTGGCCGCCCCGGCCGCCTCGGCCCCGATCAGCGCCACGTCGTCGTCCAGGAACGCGGTGAACAGGCCGATGGCGTTGGAGCCCCCGCCCACGCAGGCCACCGCGGCGTCGGGCAGGCGGCCCTCGGCGTCCAGGACCTGGGCCCGGGCCTCGTCCCCGATCACCCGCTGGAGGTCGCGGACGATCGAGGGGTACGGATGGGGGCCCACGCACGAGCCGATCAGGTAGTGGGTGTCCGAGGGGTCGGCGATCCAATCGCGGATGGCCTCGGAGATGGCCTCCTTGAGCGTGGCCGTGCCCAGCTCCACCGGCCGGACCTCGGCGCCCAGTAGGCGCATCCGGTCCACGTTGGGCCGCTGGCGGCGCATGTCCTCCGCGCCCATGTACACGGTGCAGGCCAGGCCGAACCGGGCGCACGCCGCGGCCGTGGCCACGCCGTGCTGTCCCGCTCCGGTCTCGGCCACGATCCGCCGCTTGCCCATGCGCGCGGCCAGCAGGGCCTGGCCCAGGGCGTTGTTGATCTTGTGCGCGCCGGTGTGGCACAGGTCCTCGCGCTTGAGGTAGATTCGGCGGCCGGGGGCCAGGCGGGAGGCCAGGGTCAGGGGCGTGGGCCGGCCCGTGTAGGTGGCGTGGAGGTCCCGGAGGGCGCCGGTGAACGAGGGGTCTGCTGCTGCTTGGGCCCATGCGCGGTCGAGGTCGTCCAGGGCGGGGATCAGGGTCTCCGGCACGAACCGGCCGCCGTACGGCCCGAAGGCGCCGCGGTCGATCAGGCGCATGCCCGATCCACCTCCTGGACGAAGGCCCGGACCCGGGCGTGGTCCTTGACCCCGGGGGCCGACTCCAGGCCCCGGGCCGCGTCCACGCACCAGGGGCGCACCTCGCGCACCGCGCGGCCGACGTTCTCCGGTCCCAGGCGCCCGGCCAGGACCACGCGCTCCTGCGACGCGAGCCGGGCCGCCCGGCCCCAGTGCCCGTCGTCGTGCCCTTCCCAGGGGAGGTCCAGGATCCGGGCCACCGGTGCGCCGTCGCGGATGAGCTCGGCGGTCCGGCCCCGATGACCGCCTTCCTCGGCGTACCGCTGGACCAGGTCGGTGCCCACGTTGCGGACGGCGCCGACGAAGATGCCCACCGACAGCATCCGGTCGGGGACGGGCAGGGGCTCTTCCATGCGGCGGGGACCGTGGGCCAGCACGAACCCGGCCAGGTCGGCGCCCGCCTCGGCGGCCGCGTCCACGTCCTCGGACGAGGTCAGGCCGCACACCTTGACCAGGGGCCGGCGCATCAGGGCGGCCAGGGCCGCCCCGGGATCGGCGGCACGCATCAGCGCCGAGCCAACCAGCACCGCGTCAGCCCCGGCCAGCTCGGCCGCCGCGGCGTGGGCCCGGTGGAGGATCCCGCTCTCGGCCACCACCACCCGGTCACCGGGCGCCCGGGCCATCAGGTCCAGCTGAGCCAGGCGGTCCACCCGGAACGTGGACAGGTCCCGGGCGTTGACCCCGATCACCTCGGCCCCGAGGGCCACCGCCCGGTCCAGCTCGGCGGCGTCGTGGGCCTCGACCAGGGTCTCCAGCCCGAGCGACGCGGCCCGTTCCCTGAGGCGGACGGTCATCCGGTCGTCCAGGTCCCGGAGCAGGAGGAGGACGGCGTCGGCCCCGGCCTCCCGGAGGGCGAGCAGGTCGTCCTCGGCATGGAAGAACCCCTTGGCCAGGAGGGGCAGGGTGGTCGCCGACCGGGCAGCCCGGAGGTCGTCCACCGACCCGCCGAACCGTCCGTCCACCAGGACCGAGATCGCCGCCGCCCCGGCCCGCTCGAACGCCCGGCCCAGGCCCGCGGGGTCCGCGTCCGGCCGGAGGTCCCCGGCCGACGGCGAGCGCCGCTTGATCTCGGCGATGGCCCGTACGCCGGGTGCGGCCAGCGCGTCCCGGAATCGGGTCACGACGCCTTGACCCCCTCGAGGTGCGAGAACGAGGCCGCCGCGTCCAGCCGGTCCAGGGCCTGGCCGGAGTCCACCGAGCGGGCGGCCAGGTCCAGGCCCTCGGCTATGTCCCCGGCCATCCCGGCCACCACCAGCGCCGCTGCCGCGTTCAGCAGGATGGCGTGGCGACGGGGCCCGCCCTCGCCGGCCAGCACGGCACGGATCGCCGCAGCGTTCTCCGCCGGCGTCCCGCCGGCCAGGTCCCCGGGCCGGCACCGCGGGATGCCCAGGTCCTCGGGGTCGAGCTCCGTCTGCCGGACCGCTCCGCCCTCCACCTCCACCACCAGGTTGGGGCCGGCCGGCGAAAGCTCGTCGATCCCCCCGGCGCCGTGGACCACCATGGCCCGCTCGGCGCCCAGGGAGGCCAGGACCTCGGCCAGCGTCCGGGCCAGGTTGCCGGCGAACACGCCCACCACCTGGCCCCGGGCCCCGGCCGGGTTGGTCAGGGGTCCCAGGATGTTGAACACCGTCCGGGTGGCCAGCTCCTTGCGCACCGGCACGGCATGGCGCATGGCCGGGTGATGGTTGGGAGCGAACAGGAACCCGAAGCCCACCTCGTCGATGGAGCGCGCGATCTCATCCGGGTCCATCTCCAGGCTGAAGCCCAGGGCTTCCAGGACGTCGGCCGAGCCGCAGGCCGAGGACACGGCCCGGTTGCCGTGCTTGGCCACCGCGGCTCCGGCCCCGGCGGCC
>DASWKD010000270.1:0-4130 GCA_036396815.1 Actinomycetota bacterium
GGTGGCGGTACAGTCGGTACCGGGTGTCGTCGGCCAGGGCCTTGTGGACGTCGATCGCGCGCGTGTCGGCCATGAGCCCATTTCTCCGGTGAGCACCGTCGGAAACAGGATAATATGAAGGGCGAGGAGGCATCCCCATGATCCAGGAACAGGACGTCCGGGCCGCGCTGGAGACCGTGCTCGATCCCGAGATCGGCAAGCCCATCACCGAGCTCGGCATGGTCAAGGCGGTCGAGGTCCAGGGCGGCACGGTCCGGGTGGACGTGCTGCTGACCATCGCCGCGTGCCCGCTGAAGGACCGCATCGAGTCCGAGGTGGCCCAGGCCCTGGCCCCGGTGGCCGGGGTGGAGAAGGTCGAGGTCCGCCTGGGCGAGATGACCGACGACCAGCGCCAGGGCATGGTCACCAAGCTCCGCGGGGCGCAGCCCGAGATCCCCTCGTTCTTCACCGACGGGACCACCGAGATCATCGCCGTGGCCTCCGGCAAAGGCGGGGTGGGCAAGTCCTCGGTGACCGCCAACCTGGCCGTGGCCATGGCCGCCGAGGGACGCAGGGTGGGCATCCTGGACGCCGACGTGTGGGGGTTCTCGATCCCCCGGATGCTGGGCGTCACCGACCAGAAGCCGGTGGGGTTCAACGACATGATCCTCCCGCTGGAGGCCCACGGGGTGAAGGTCATCTCCATGGGCTTCTTCGTCTCCGACGACACGCCGGTGATCTGGCGGGGGCCCATGCTGCACAAGGCGCTCCAGCAGTTCATCGGCGACGTGTACTGGGGCGACCTGGACGTACTCCTGATCGACATGCCCCCGGGGACCGGCGACGTGTCGCTGTCGCTGGCCTCGTTCCTGCCCAGCGGGTCCATGCTGGTGGTCACCACCCCCCAGGACACCGCCCACAAGGTGGCCGAGCGGGCCGGCCGCATGGCTCAGCACCCCAACGTGAAGATGAATCTCCTGGGCGTGATCGAGAACATGGCCGGATTCGCCTGCCCACACTGCGGCGAGATCACCGACGTGTTCGGGACCGGCGGTGGCCGGAAGACGGCCGAGGCCCTGGGCGTGGAACTGCTCGGATCGGTGCCGATGCAGGTCTCGCTTCGGGAGGGCTCCGACGACGGGACGCCGATCGTGGTCCGGGAGCCGGACTCGCCGGCCGGAGCCGCGTTCCGGGAGATCGCCTCGGAGCTCGGCAGGCACGCGGTCAGCCGCGTGAGGCGGTCCCTGCCGCTGACGGTGGCCCCGGGCGGCTAGCCCTTCGGCTCGGGCGGGGGCGTGAACGCCGTGGTCGGCTCCTCGTTCGCTGCGGCAGCCGTGACCCCCGGGCCCGGGCCCGGCTTCCGAGCGTAGCGCCACAGGGTGTACAGCGAGAGCACGATGGCCCCGATGGCCGTCCACTGGCTGCCGGTCAGGCCGAACCACGTCTTGTCCACCCGCAGGAGGTCGGTGATGACCCGGCCGGCGCCGTACCAGATGGCGAAGGCCATGATCAGCACGCCCTCGCGCCGGGGCCTGCGGTTCAGCCAGAACAGGAACAGGAACAGGAATCCGGCGATGAACAGGTCGTACAGCGCCGTCTGGTGGACCACGTCGCCGTAGAAGATCATCTGCTGGGAGCCGTCGGCCAGGGTGGTGGTGCACTGCTGGCCCACGCCGTCCCCCAGGCACGTGTAGCCGGCCAGGTTGCCGCCCGAGTACCGGAACCCCAGGAAGAACGATGTGGGCTTGCCGATGTGGTCGCCGATGATCAGATCGCCGACCCGCCCCAGGGCGATCCCGAAGGCCAGGCCCAGCGCCGCGGAGTCCATCACCTGGAGGAACCGGTAGCCGTGGCGGCGCATCACCGGGTAGGCCACGGCCATCGCGCCGACGATGCCCCCGATCAGCGAGATGCCGCCCCGCCACACGGCAAGCATGTCCACGAAGCCGTCGAACTCGCTGAAGTGCCCGATCACGTAGAACACGCGGGCCCCGACGATGGCCCCGAGGAGCGCCCAGACCAGGATGCTACCGATGTGGTCCTCGGCCATCCCGCGCTTGCGGCCCTCGCGGAGCATCCACCACGACCCGGCCAGGTACCCGGCGGCGATCCCGATGCCGTGGGGGGAGATGGCCAGCGGGCCCAGGCGCAGGCGGTCCAGGACGGGCCAGCCGATGGCGGCGAGGAGATCCACGGGCGGCAGTCTAGCCGACCGACCTGGGCGAGACCGACCGCGACCACAGGTCGGCCACGGCCCGTCCCAGGAGCATGCCCCCGGCCACGTCGGCCGGGTAGTGCACGCCCAGGTACACGCGCGAGGCGCCCACCGCCCCGGCCAGCGCGTTGAGGGCCGCCCGGGCCGGGGCGCCCAGTCCCAGGTCGCGGCCGGCCACGGTCACGAAGGCCAGCAGGACCATGGGGTGGCTGCTGGGCCATGAGGTTCCCCTGGGCTTCCCGATCAACAGACGGAACGGTCCGGATCCCTCGTAGGGCCGGTCTCGCCGCCAAGCCTTCTTCAGCCCCTGTCCCACGAGCCACGCCGTGGCCGCCGCTCCCAGTGCGTCCGCGGCCTCACGGCGCCGCCCGCGCAGGGCCACCAGGGCGGCGGCGGATGACGCGGCGTAGATCGAGCCCAGCTCGGTGATGGCCGAGAAGAACCGGTCCAGGACGGGATGCTCCAGGCCTCCGTTGATCCGCCGGAACATCCGGTGATCGGCCGTGCGCCCTCGGCCCTTGGCCGTGATCGCGGCCAGGGCCAGGGCCCCGCCCACCAGCAGGGCGGCGCCGATGGGCCCACGGAGACGCGGTGGAACGGTGGCGGGAGAACGCATCGTCGTGCATGATACGGACCATGGCCGAGCCCAGCGACCAGCCGAAGAAGGCGGAGGACGTCCGGCCCAACCAGCGGCAGGAGGGCGAGGACCGGACCGCGGTGATCAAGGTCGGGCTGGCCCTGGCCACGGAGATCAAGGTCGTGCTGGCCCTGGTCATCGTGGTGCTGTTCGTGCTCTTCATCATCCAGAACTCGGCGCGGGTCAACGTGGACTTCGTGTTCGTGTCCAAGCAGATCCGGCTGGTGTGGGTGTTCCTGTCCTGCGCCATCATCGGCGGGATCGTGGCCTGGCTGATCGGACGGCCTCGACGGAAGGCCCAGCGGCGGCTGATCGAGGAGCTGGAGCGCTACCGGAAGCAGGCCGGCTAGCCCGTCTCCACCTCGCGCTTCTGCGCCTTGATGCCCTTCTTCAGGATGGTCGGCGCGCCCAGGTAGCGCACCGCGCGGGCGACCAGCGCGCCCACCGGCCCCCCCCGCATCGTGTAGTCCACCTCATGTTCCAAGCGAGCACGGGAGTGCCCCACCGGGCGGACCCAGGTGCTGACCACGGCTTCGATCGGGCCGGACAGCTGGACCACCGAGTTCCGGGGCGGCTCGACCTCCAGGACCCTGGCCCGGATGTGGATCGGCACGCCCAGGATGCGGAGCTCGGTGCGGTACGTGTCCCCCACCTCGAGCGGACGGTCGGGGGCGCCCGACACGGCGTGGATGTGCTGGTTCCAGTGGGGGAGGTTCCGGGGATCGGAGATCACGTCCCACACCTCCTGCGGCGTGGCGTCCACGATCACGGACTGGCGGACGGTGGTCATGAAGCCCTCACGCTACCGCTGGCCCAACCCCTCCACCAAACCAGGCGGGCCGGGCGGAGGATCAGCGCGTCATCGCCGTCGGAGGTCGCGGGCCCCTGGAGCAGGAGGCCGCGCATCTTGGAGGCCCGCCACCCGGACCCGCGGTCGATCACCAGGGCCGAGGGCCCCGCCCCGGCCCCCATCGAGGCCAGGAGACCGGGCGGGGCTTCCACCCGGTAGCCGCGGCCGACCCGCTTCCATCCCACCGGGACCAGGACCGGGCCGCCCGCCCCGGTCGCGCCCAGCACGCCGAGGCCATGGTTCCCGGGGGCCATGCCCCGAGGAGCCTCCGGGATCCGGTCCGGCTGGGGAACCTCCGGGGCCGGCCGGGGATCGGACCGCGGCCAGCGTCCCCACCGGGCGGCCCCTCCGTCCTCGATCACCGCGCCGTGCGAGGGGCGGACCGAGACCAGGACCCGGCCGGGGGGCGTCCAGGCCAAGGGCACGCGGTGGGCGTCCCTGGCGTATCC
>DASWKD010000271.1:0-3874 GCA_036396815.1 Actinomycetota bacterium
GTGGCCCCGCCCCGGAGCGCGGCCACGCTCCGGTTCATCCGCGACCACCTCCCCGGGGTGGCGGTGCCCGACGACCTGGTCCGGCGCATGGAGGCCGCCGACGATCCCTCCACGGAGGGCGTACGCCTGGCCGTGGACATCGTCCGGGGGGTGCGGGAGCTCGAGGGCCCCTCCGGCGTGCACGTCATGGGCCTGGGACACGAGGAGGGCGTGCGACGGGTGATCGAGGACGCGGGCCTCCTGCCCCGGCCCTGATGCCCGGCCGGCGCCGGGCCCTGTGGCTGCTGGCCCTGGGCGCGGTCCTGGGCATGACCACGTGGTTCTCGGCCTCCGCGGTGATCCCCCAGCTCCGCCAGGCCTGGTCGCTCGGCGACACGGCGGCCGCGTGGCTGACCATCGGCGTCCAGGTGGGCTTCGTGGCCGGCGCGCTGACCTCGGCCGTCTTCAACCTGGCCGACGTGTTCCCTCCTCGTGCCGTGCTCCTGGCCTCGGCGGTGGGCGCCGCCGCGGCCAACGGGCTCCTGATGATGGCCGACGGTCCGGCTGCGGGCATCCCCCTGCGCATGGCCACCGGGTTCTTCCTGGCCGGGGTGTACCCGCCGGGCCTCAAGATCCTGGCCACCTGGTACCGCGGTCCCGAGCGCGGCGTGCCCCTGGGCATCCTGGTCGGCGCGGTGACCCTCGGCTCCGCCGCTCCCCACCTGGTCAACGGCCTGGGTGGCCTGCCCTGGCCCCAGGTGGTGGGCGTGTCCTCGATCCTGACCCTCCTCGGCGGGCTGGTCACGTTCTCGCTGGTGGGAGAGGGGCCGTACCCCTTCCCTCGGAGCCCGTTCGACCCCTCGCAGGTCCGACGGGTGTTCGCCAACCGGGGCGTCCGCCTGGCCAGCCTCGGCTACTTCGGGCATATGTGGGAGCTGTACGCGATGTGGGCCTGGTTCCTGCTGTTCTTCGGCGAGGTCCTGGCCCGGGCCGGCTCGCCCTCCAGGGGCGCAGCCGCCCTGGCCACGTTCGCGGTGATCGGCTCGGGGGCTGTGGGGTGCTGGTTGGGCGGGATCCTGGGGGACCGGTGGGGGCGGTCCAACACCACCGCGGCGGCCATGGCCGTCTCCGGGACGTGTGCCCTGACCATCGGCCTGCTCCTGGACGCCCCGCCGTGGTTGGTCCTGGCGGTGGGGCTGGTGTGGGGCGTGTCCGTGGTGGCCGACTCGGCCCAGTTCTCCACCGCGGTGACCGAGGTGGCCGACCAGGCCTACGTGGGCACCGCGGTGACCCTCCAGCTGGCGGTGGGGTTCACCCTGACCGTGGCCACGATCTGGCTGGTCCCCCTGGTCCGGGAGGCCGCCGGGTGGTGGCCGGCCTTCGCCATGCTGGCCCCGGGGCCGGCCCTGGGGATCTGGGCCATGCTCCGGCTCCGGTCCAGCCCCGAAGCGGCCCGGATCGCCGGGGGCCGGGGTTAGGCTCCTGAGCAGGGATTCGGGACCTCCGTGTCGAACAACAAGCGTGTCGGGGCCGACCGCGGGCCGCGACCAACCGATAGGAGCGCCCGATTTGACACAGCCCGAGGAGAACGAGGTGGAGAGAGCCTGGACGCCCTGGCGTCCCCTGGACCTGCGAGACGAGGCCGCCCCCGAGCGGCAGGACGAGGAGCTCCTGCGCACCCTGGGGGTCCGGTTCGCCGCCGTGTTCGACGAGGCCTCGATCGGCATGGCCCTGGTGGCCACCGACGGCGCATTCCTCCGGGTCAACGAGGCCATGGCCGCCTTCCTGGGCCGGAGCCCGATGGACCTCCTCCGCCTGAGCCTCCAGGGCGTGGTTGACCCCGAGGACCTGGGCGGCCTGCTCAGCCGGATGCGCCTGGCCGAGGGCGGCGGCGGCCGGACCTTCTCCACGGAGGTCCGCCTCCAGCGCCCCGAGGACCAGGCCTGGGCCTTCGTCACCGGCGCGTTCATCACCGACCAGCTGGAGCGCCCCCTGGGCTTCCTGCTCCAGGCCCACGACATCGAGCGCCGCAAGCACGCCGAGGCCGAGCTCCAGAAGGCCCTGGAAGAGCTCCAGGCCGCCGACGAGCGGAAGTCCCGGATGATCGGCGTGGCCGCCCACGAGCTGCGCACCCCGCTGACCTCGGTGGTCGGCTTCGCCCAGACGCTGTGGCGGCACTGGGACAAGCTCCCCGACGACGAGAAGCGCCAGCACATCGGCCTGATCGTGGACCAGGGCGAGCGGATGTCCCGGCTGGTCACCGACCTGCTGACCATGTCCCGCCTTGAGGGCGGCACGATCCGGGTCCGGGCCGAGGAGCTGGACGTCTCGAAGCAGGTCGGCGACATCGTCGGCGAGCTGCCCTGCGCGGACGACGTGGACATCGTGGGAGAGGAGCAGCTCACGGTGCTGGCCGACCCCGGCCACCTCCGTCAGATGCTGACCAACCTGGTGACCAACGCGTTCAAGTACGGCGCCCCGCCCGTGCAGGTGGAGATCCGTGACGAGGGCGACTCGGTGGAGATCCTGGTCCGCGACTGCGGCCAGGGCGTACCCCGGGACTTCGTGCCCAGCCTGTTCGACTCGTTCACCCGCGCCGAGTCCGCCGGCGCCCCCCGCAAGGCCGGCGGCACCGGCCTGGGCCTGTCCATCGTCCGAGGCCTGGCCCGGGCCCAAGGCGGCGACGTGTGGTACGAGCAGAACCACCCCCAGGGCGCCTGCTTCGGCATCCGCCTCCCCGTGCCGGAGGCCTAGTCCAGGTCGCCGGCCTCGATGCGCTTGAGGCGGCGGGCGCGGACCAGCTCGCTGGACTCGATCAGGCGGTGGAGCGAGTCCGGCTCGTTGAGCGCGCCGGCCAGCACGCCTGCCAGGTCCCGCTGGCTGACGATGCCCATCAGCTTCCCGCCTTCCAGCACGGGCAGGTGACGGATCCACTTGTCGGTCATGATGGCCGCAGCCTCCCGGAGCGAGGTCCCCGGGCTCACCGTGATCAGGTCCTTGGCCATGACCTCCGACACCGGGGTGTCCATGGGCGTTCCGGTGGCCACGGCCTTGAGCACGTCGCGCTCGGTGACGATGCCCACCAGGTCCTGGCCTTGCATGACCAGGAGCGAGCCCGTCTGCTGGTCCCACATCTTGGTGGCCGCGGCGGCGATCGTGTCGTCGGGGCGGTCGATCACCGCGGCCTCGGTCATGACGTCGCTGATCCTCATGAGCGCTCCTCGAGGGGGACGTAGGTCTGGTCCTGGGGGCCGATGTAGTCGGACTCGGGGCGGATCAGGCGGTTGTCGGCCAGCTGTTCGCGGACGTGGGCCGTCCACCCGCTGACCCGGCTGGCCGCGAACACCGTGGTGAACAGGTCGGTGGGGATGTTGATGGACCGGTACACGCTGGCCGCGTAGAAGTCCACGTTGGGGTACAGGCCCTTCTCGTCCATGACCACCTTCTCGATCTGCTGGGAGATCTCGTACCAGCGGGTGTCGCCGGCCTTCTCGCCCAGCTCGCTGGACAGCCGGCGGAGGTGGGTGGCCCGGGGGTCCTCCGTCTTGTACACGCGGTGGCCGAACCCCATGATCTTCTCCTTGCGGCCCAGCCGGTCCTTGATGTACGCCTCGGCCCCGGCGGGGTCGCCGATCTCCTCGAGCATCTTCATCACGGCCTCGTTGGCCCCCCCGTGAAGCGGTCCCTTGAGGGCGGCGATGGCCGCGGTGATGGCCGAGTGCATGTCGGCCAGGGTGGAGGCCACCACCCGGGCCGCGAACGTGGACGCGTTCATGGTGTGGTCGGCGTGCAGGACCAGGCAGATGTCGAACGCCCGGGCGGTCTCCTCGTCCGGCTCCTCGCCGAGGAGCATGGTCAGGAAGTTGGCGGCGTGGGGGAGTTTGGGGTTGGGGGG
>DASWKD010000272.1:0-3460 GCA_036396815.1 Actinomycetota bacterium
CGGATGGCCATCGAGTCCCGGGCGCTATGGAGGGACCTGGAGGGCGAAGCGGGGCAGGAGATCCTCATCACCACGGGAGGACTGGACATCGGGTCGGCGGTGCCCCTCCACGCCGCCGCCCTCCGGCAGGCCGGCGCTGCCTTCGAGGTCCTGGATCCACCGGTGGCCCGGCGGCGGTTCCCGGTGCGGATCGAGGACGGGGAACAGGTCCTGTACCAGCCCGATGCGGGCATCGTGGCCGCCGACAGGGCCTGGCGGGCCTTCATCGAGGGAGGCCGGGGAGCCGGAGCCGAGGTCCGGGAGGGTGAGCGGGTCGTGGCCATCCGCCCCTCCGCGTCCCTGGTGGACGTGGAGACCGATGGAAGCACGTATCGGGCCCGGGCGTGCGTGGTCACCGCGGGGGCCTGGGCCCGGCCCCTCCTGACCGAGGCGGGGATCGATCTGCCGGTGACGCCGACCCGGGAGACGGCCGCGTACACGGCGCTCCCCGACGGTTTGGAGATCCCGTCGGTCGTGGACTGGACCTCGCCGGCCCGCTACGCGCTGATGGCTCCGGGGGAGGGGCTCAAGATGGCCGAGCACCACGCCGGACCGGTCACGGATCCGGAGGAGGAGGGGATCCCGGACCCGGCCTCCGTGGACCGCCTGGTCGCATGGATGCGGGGCCGGTTCCCCGAGGCCGCACCGGACCCCACCCGGGCCGAGACCTGCCTCTACACGAACACCGAGGACGAGGGGTTCATCCTGGAGCGCCACGGGCCCATCGTGGTCGGGTCGCCGTGCAGCGGCCACGGGTTCAAGTTCGCCCCCCTGATCGGGGAGCGTCTGGCCGACCTGGCCGGCTGATCCGGCCGTCTGCCCCGACCAGCAGGCGCTCGCCCTCGGCGATCTGGGCGTGGGCCGCGGCATCCAGCGCCACCACCGGGCACGTTCGGCCGTACAGCTCCCGGGCCACCAGAGCCCCGATCACCAGGATGGCGTCGGGCTCTCGGACCAGGATGGCCGCCGGGGCCGAGCCCACCCGCACGGCCTCCGCCAGGACGCTGCTGGAGGACGAGGACCCCCTCCCGCCGGGTATCACCAGGATGCGACCGGCCACCACGGCTCCTCGCTGGGGGTGGTGGACATCGATGATGGTCCCCGTGGCCGGGTCCACGCCGCCCCAGAACGACAGAGGCTCCTTCAGGACCAGGGCCCGGCCCTCCGCCCGGCCCCCCACCAGGGGACGACCCTCAGCCCCAGAGCCCATCGTCCCGCTCCACCCGTCCGGACGCCGCGGATCGCACGCACTCTTCCAGGCTCCCGAACACCACCTCGACGCCCAGGTTGCCGGGGGCGTAGTAGGCCCACTTGGCTGAGTCGGTCATCACCGGCCCCCGGCTCTCGATCACCGGGGTGACGTAGGTGCAGGTGTCGGTGACCACCCGGACGCCCGCCCGTTCGAGGGCTTCCAGCCAGCCGCGCTCGGCTGCCGTGGACAGGACGTCGCGACCCGTGGAGAGGTAGGCCTCCACGTCCGGCGCCACCGTGCGGCCGTCCATCAGGGTGGCCAGCGCCCCGATCTGGTCGAGCGAAGCGTGGGGCGTGCCCAGGCTGACCGCGCCGATCCTCCCCCCGCCCACCGTGCTGAGCTCGTCCCGAGCCGTCCGGAGGTCGGCCGGGCCGATCGTCTGGAGGCTCTCCGGAGGTCGTCCGCTCGTCGCGTGCTCCAGGGTGGGCGCCTCCGGGGTCGTCCCCACGGCGTGGAACATCCCCACCGCGCCCGAGGACGCGGCCGCGGCCCCCAGGGCCTTCAGGCGATCCTCGCTCACCTCGCCCGGCAGACCCTCGATCACGGGCACCAGCGGGCCGGTCCGCATCCCGACCAGGTGCCCGAGCACCGGAAACAGCACGTCATGGTCCAGGAGCCGCTCGGAGACACCTTCGAGCCGGAATACCGTGCGTCCCAGCCGATTCCGGTCAAGGTGCAGACCCGCTGCGGGGGCCCTGCCGGTGACGGCGGCGCAGAGATCGAGGAAGTCCCCGTACCGATCGGTCCGCGCCCCCAGGACCGAGTTGGCGAACACGATGGCGTTCGACTCGCCCCACGCCACGTGCTCGCCGAACGAGGGACGGACCTCGGCGATCTGGTACGGCGCGCAGGTCCAGGTCGGCCTGCACCCCATCCCGACGTGGAGATCCATCAGCCGCCGGGCCTTGGCGGCCGTCTCCGCGTCTCCGCGGTACCGCTCCGGGTGCAGGAGGTCCAGAGCTCCCACGTTCAGGGTGGTGGGGATCCGGACCCGGGCGCCCAGGGACGCGAGACGCTCCGCGAAGTCCAGCCCGGCCTGCCCGTGGTACAGGCCTCCATCGATATGGGCCGAGGCCACGTCCAGGAGGCTCTCCGCTGCCGAGGCCTCCGCGACCCCCGTCAGCAGGCGCATGGCCAGGGCGGCGGCCTCACCCTCGGCTCCTTCCAGCATGGCCCGGTCGCCCGGGTCCAGGTTGAGGCCCGGCACCCCGGCAATCTAGCATCGGGGGCCACCCGCTGGGTGCCGGGGACCGTATAGGGTTACGGGATACCCGCACGGCCGAGAAGGGAGAGGGGAGATGGACAGACGTCGTTCCATGGCGCTGTTGGGGGTGGTCCTGGCCCTCGGCATGATCGCCGTTGCCTGCAAGAAGGAGGCCGCTCCGCCGGTCGCACAGTCGCCGGAGGCCCCCGCGTTCACCACGCTGATGGAGGGTGTCCTCCAGGTCGGCTCGTGCCTGGACTATCCGCCCTTCGAGTCCGTCGAGGGGGGCGATGAGGTGGGGTTCGACGTGGACCTGGCCGAGGCCGTCGCCGAGCGCCTGGGCCTGACCGTGGAGTGGGTCAGGGCCGACTTCGACACGATCTTCACCTCGGTGGCCGCCGGCCAGTTCGACATGGTGGCCGCGGCGTCCACGATCACGGAGGAACGTCAGGAGGTCGTGGACTTCTCGGCCCCCTACTACAACTCCCGGCAGGCCCTGGTGGTCAACACGGGCCTGACGCCGGCCATCGCCTCGACCGACGACATCGGCGAGGGGCACACGGTGGGCGTCCAGAAGGGGACCACAGGCGCCGACTGGGCCAAGGACAACCTGGCTCCGCAGGGCGCCGAGATCAAGACGTACCAGGGCGCCCCCGATGCGTTCCGCGACCTGGAGGCCGGCGGCATCACCGCCGTGGTCAACGACGAGCCATCCTCCGCGGACATCATCACGGACCTGGAGGGCGTGGAGATCGTCGAGCCCATCGACACCGGTGAGAAGTACGGGTTCGCGCTGTCGAAGGACAACCCCGAGCTCTCCGCGGCGGTGAACCAGGCCCTGGCAGAGATCATCGCCGATGGCACGTACGCCGAGATCTTCGGCACGTACTTCCCCGGCGTCGAGGTTCCGGCCGAGTTCCAGGGCTCGGCCTAGCGACGAGCACGGTCGGAGGGTCCGCGCCCCC
>DASWKD010000273.1:0-6746 GCA_036396815.1 Actinomycetota bacterium
TGCCGCACTCGGTGAGGGCGCCGGGCCTGGCTCGGGACGCCCTGGCCGCGATCCGGGCCCACATGTCCCCCCAGCGGTACGCGGACCTCCGCCTGCTGGTCAGCGAGCTGGTCTCCAACAGCGTGGTCCACGGGGCGCCCGGTGAAGCCGTCCACCTCCGGGTGGGGATCAAGGGGGGCGTGGCTGAGGTGGAGGTGGAAGACGCGGGACGGGGATCCGTGGCCCCGAGCCCCGGGGCCCGTCCCGGCGACGAGTCGGGCCGAGGGCTCCAGATCGTGGAGATGCTGGCCGACCGGTGGGGGGTGGCGTCCTCGCGCCCCACCCGCGTGTGGTTCCAGGTGGGGGCCGAGCCGCCCGGAATGCCGGGACCCCGGTGATCCGGGTCACGGTGGGCGGGCTCAAGTCGACCCCCGGACCGGCCGATTCCCCAGATGAGGGACAGAAGGGAAGGTCGGGATGGACAAGCACGCTCGTATCCTGGTGGTCGAGGACGAGGACTCCGTCCGTCGTCTGATCCTGGCCGCCCTGAAGGACGAGGGGCACGAGGTCACCCCGTGCGCCAGCGGGGAGCAGGGGATGGAGCACCTCCGGTCCGCGGACCACGAGCTGCTGGTCCTGGACCTCCAGATGCCCGGCATGAGCGGGTGGGACGTCCTGGAGGCCATGCGCAAGGAGCACCTCCGCGAGGGCATCCGGGTCATCATCCTCACGGCCCAGAGCCAGGAGCGCGACATCCTCCGAGGATGGAGGATGGGCGTGGACCATTACTGCATGAAGCCGTTCGAGCCGGACGAGTTCCTGGCCGTGGTCGACCACGTGCTCACCGCCAGCCCCGAGCGCCTCACCCGCGACCGCCAGGCGGAGCTCCAGAAGACCCAGCTGCTCCACCTGGTGGACACCGTCTTCGAAGGCTAGCCGCCCAGCGAGGCCCGGAAGCTTCTCAGGGCCTGCCGCAGCTCTCCTCCCAGCTCCTGCGCCGGGTCGAACACCCCTTCAGCCAGGGCCTCCAGCAAGCCGCCCGTGGAACCCGGGTCCAGGGCGGCCACGTCCCCGGCGTCGAGGCTGATGGCCGCCGCAGGAGCCGGCGGCGCGGCCTGCCCTTCCCCGCCCGCCGACAGCAGGGCCGGCTCGCCGCCGTCCGGCCCGTTCAGCACCAGCAGGGCCGACGACACCTGGCGCTCCCGGCGGTCCGAGGGCCGGTTGACGATCCCCCTCCCCCGGATCCACATCGTGCTGGAGCCGCCTCCGTCCAGGTTCAGGGCCCACTCCGCGCCCAGCCGCTCGAACTGGCGCGCGAACTGCTTCAGGGTCATCCCCTTCGACCACCGCTTGCGGCGGCCGTCCACCACCACCAGCATCACGGTCCCGTCGGGCCGCATGCCCACGCCGGTGCGCGGGTGCCGCTTGCACAGCGAGGCGCTGCACGAGCCGGCCACCACCTTGCCCGCTCGGATCAGCTGGGGGTATCCGCCCAGGGCGTCCAGGACGCCGGGCCATCCCATCGACCACGAGAGCGTGAGGATCTGGTCCGAGTCCATCCCCCGGAGGAACGCCCCCTGCTCGGCGGAGGGCCGGGCGGACAGGACGATCCCCCCCTCCATGGCCAGGGCCTGGGCGCCGCAGGACACGGCCGTCACCGTGTGGTCGCTCTCCACCCCGGCCCCGTCCTCGGTCCACCGCATGGCCTGCGGATCGACGGGCTCGAGCCGGGCAGAGCAGGCGTGCTGCGGCGCCTTCTCCAGGCCCCCGGATGTCCCGGCCACGCCGGCGATCTCCCCGGTCCCCGGTCCTCCGTCGTTCCACCGGGCCACGTCCCACCGCTCGCCGCGCGGCGTGATGAGGGAGTCCAGGGTCACCCCGCGGTGGCCCATGAACGTCCGGGTCCCGTCGGCGCTCATCGCGAAGTGGTAGCCGTACGCGTCCGAGGTCTGCTTGAGGTCCCCGTCCATCGAGAAGTGGTGGGCCGGCCGGCCGGACGGGAGCCCGAAGTCGCCGTTCACGGCGGCGATGGCCCGGTGGCGGTTGGCCATGGTGCTGGTCCGCTCGAACCCCCTGAGCTCATCGCCGGCCAGCGCCGTGTCCGTCCTCCGGCCGCCCCCCGGGGCCACGGTCAGCGCGAAGATCCTCCGAGGACCCCTCCGGTCCCGGATCTTCTTCAGGACGATGCCGGACGCCACCCGTGTGCTTCGGGTCCGGAACCGGCGGGAGCGCTTCGCGGATTCCAGGCTGGCCACGACGTCACGTCGGTCGACGCTCCCCCGGTCCTTGCCCGACCCTCCGTGGACCCGGTCGCGGGCCCGGTCCCTGGCCGACAGACGGTCGTTGCCCGCGCCTCCGGACAAACGGTCGGCCCCGGAGCCGCCGGTGAGCCGGTCCTGCCCGTCCTGGCCGGCCAGGACGTCTCCACCCGCCTCCCCCAGCAAGATGTCCTCGCCCGAGCCGCCGTACAGACGGTCCGCCCCGTCACCGCCTTCCAGGCGGTCGTTCCCACTGTCCCCGGCCAGCCGGTCACGGCCCGGCCCTCCTTCGAGATGGTCGTCGCCGCCCCCTCCCGCAAGGGTGTCGTCCCCGCTCCCCCCGTCCAGGTGGTCGGACGCGGAGCCCCCCGTGAGGTCGTCGTCACCCCCGCCACCGGCGAGGTGGTCCGAACCTCCCTCTCCCAGGAGGCGGTCGTGGCCGTCCCCGCCGTCCAGGGTGTCGTCACCGTCTCCGCCGATCAGGAGGTCGTTGCCGCCCAGGCCGGCCAGGGTGTCGGAGCCGGGGCCCCCCTCCAGCCGGTTGCCGGCGTCGCTGCCCGTCAGGGTGTCGCCAGCCGAGCCGCCGATGAGGTTCTCGATCCCGTCCAGGGTGTCCGTCCACGCTCCGGACGTGGCCGAGCCCGCGGCCAGGCTGGCCTGGACGGGGATCGTGGATGACGCGTATGACGCGGTGTCCGTGCCCGCGCCGCCGGTCAGGCTGTCGCCGCCCTCCCCGCCGATCAGGACGTTGGGCCCGCCGTTCCCCGTCAGGACGTCGTCCTGCGGGGAGCCGGTCAGGTTCTCGATCCCGCCCAGGGTGTCCGTGCCTGCGCCGGTGTCCTGGGGTCCGGTTTCCGACAGGTCCACGGTCACCCCGCCGGACGCGTCCGCGTAGGAAGCGGTGTCGGTGCCCCCGCCGCCGGTCAGGATGTCGTTCCCCGGGCCACCGGTGAGGACGTTGGGCCCGCCGTTCCCCGTCAGGACGTCGTTGCGCGGCGAGCCGGTGAGGTTCTCGATCCCGGCCAGGGTGTCCGTGCCCGCGCCGGTGTCCTGGGGTCCGGTCTCCGACAGGTCCACGGTCACGCCCCCGGACGCCCCCGCGTAGGACGCGGTGTCCGTGCCGCCCCCGCCCCGGATGACGTCGTGCCCCAGGCCGCCCTCGAGCACGTCGTCGCCGCCCAGCGCGCACAGTACGTCGTTGCCGGGGGTCCCGGTGACCGTCTCGCTCTGCATGGTCCCGAACCGGGAGCAAGGCTCGCCGTCCGGCCGGGCGAAGTGGTGCCAGTCGGCGCCCATCTCCGACGTGGGGGAGATGATGAGGGGCACGGGGGGGCCGGAGGGAACCTGCATGACCGCCAGGTCCGCGTTCCCGTCACCGTCCGCGTGGGTGGAGAACACCACCCTCGCCTCGTCCGGGGACCAGTCGGCGTCGAACTCCGCGATGGCCGGGGTGTTGGTCAGGTTGACGGGCTCGGACCACCCCTCGCCGGCCGGCTGAACCAGGAAGAGGTCGGGCGGCCCTCCATCGCACATGCGATCGAACACGATGCCCGCCTCCGACCAGGAGGGGTTGGCGTCCGCGCACGCGGGATCCGGCGCGATCTCGATCCGGCCCTTGCCGTCGGCCCCGATCGTGCTCAGGCGAGGATAGCCGCCCTCGGCGCGGACGAAGGCGATCAGAGACCCATCCGGGGACCAGGTGGGTGTGGCGTCCCGGCGGCTGGATGACCCCTTGCCGGTCACCTGCCGGAGGCCGGTGCCACTCTGGTTCACCGACATGATCCGGCTGGTGCCTCGGATCGGGTCGGCCCGGACGAAGGCCAGCCTCCCCGACGGCGCCCAGGCCGGCTGGCGATCGTCGGTTGCCCCGCTGGTCACCCGGGACGCCGTTCCTCCCTCGGCGCTCACCGCGTGGATGAGGTGGGTGGCCGCCCCGGCCGCCTTGCGGGCGAAGGCGATCGTCGTCCCGTCCTCGCTCCACGCGGGCTCCACGCCCCGGTAGCCAGCCGGGGTGATCGTCCCCAGGTCCGCCGCCGTGCCGGCCAGCGCCAGCCGGACCTCCCGGCGTCCCCCGGCCGTGCTCCCGAAGGCGATGGCCTCGTCCGCGTCCACCCCCGGGATCAGGCCCCCGGCAACGACAGGCGCGGGCGCCGGCACGCCGGGGGCGGCCGGAAGGAGGATGACCAGGGCCAGGGATATGAGGATCGATCGCACGATGGGTTTCACCGGGGGGGCGCCGGTCCACCGTAGGGGAGGCCCCGGCGAGCGTCAACCCTCAGCCGAGGACCGATCCCGCCCGGGCGATCAGCCCGCTCAGCAGGGCCATACGCATGGGGGCCGAGGCCAGGTCCACCCACTCGTCCGGCCCGTGCCACCCGCCCCCGATGAGCCCCAGCCCGTCCAGCGTGGGGACGCCGGCCGCCGACACCGTGTTGCCGTCCGAGGCCCCGCCCGAGCTCACGTCGGCCGGCGGCGGGATCCCCAGGTGGCCGGCCAGGTCCCGGGCCAGGCCGGCCAGTCGCCGCGACCCCGGGCTGGGCTGCATGGGCATGTGCCAGCTCCGGGACACCAGGTCCACGGTGACGTCGGGCACCACGTGGGTGCGGGCGATCTCCTGCACGGCGGCTTCGGCTTCGGCCAGCGCTTCGGGCGTGGCGGCCCGGACGTCCACCTCCAGCCGGCATCTATCCGCAACCACGTTGGGACGGGTGCCGCCCTCGATCACCCCAACGTTGACCGTGACGTCCGGCCACCTGCCGTTCAGGGCGTCCAGGGCCCGGGCCTTGTGGACCGCCTCCATCACCGCACTCCGGCCCTTCTCCGGCTCCACGCCGGCGTGGGCGGCCCGCCCGGTGATGTCGATCCGGGCATCGCTCACGCCCTTGCGGGCCGAGACCACGTCCCCGTTGGCCCGGGCCGCCTCCAGGACGAGGGCGGCGTCGGCCCGGGTGGCCAGCTCCTTGATCGCGGGGCCGGAGAACGGCGAGCCGATCTCCTCGTCCGGGTTGCACACGTAGGTGATGGTCCCGAAGCCGCCCTCCCCCACCTCGCGGAGGGCCTCGACGGCCAGGAACCCCGCCAGCAGGCCCCCCTTCATGTCCGAGCATCCCGGGCCGAAACCCCGGCCTTCCTCGGTGCGGAACGGGCGCTCCGCGGCGGTGCCCTCCGCGAACACGGTGTCGGTGTGCCCGATCAGCAGGATCCGGGGGCCGCCGGGGCCCTCCAGGGTCCCGATCAGCAGGTCCCCCAGCTGGGGCTTGCCGGGAGGGGGCTCGTTCGGCCGGCGCTCCACGTCCCACCCCCCGCCCACCATGGCGGCCTGGCACAGGTCGGCGATCCGGTTCACGCCCTCCGGGGTGAACGACCCGGAATCGATGTCCACCATCTGCCGCAGGGACCCCTCGAGCTCCTCCCGCCTGGGCTCCAGGGCCGCGGCCAGCTTCTCCACCGGCACGCCCGGAGTATAGGGGCCGGGGCTCCCGGCAGGATCGGACGATCTGGACATGTGGGGCCGGGCCAGGAATGTGCCCCGGGGAAGCAGGAATCCGGGGGGGCGGCGGCGAAGTAGTCGAGTGGGGAGGACGCCCGACCGACCCACACCCGGAGACGGGAGGGAGCAGTTGGGTGCCAGCGTGAAGTCCAGGCCGGTGGACCCGGTCGAGGCCACCGACGAAGACCTGGTGGCCCGGTACCAGGCGGGTGAGGCCGCCGTGGTCGAGGTCCTCCTGAACCGCTACCGGCACCTGGCCCACATCAAGGCCCGCTCCTACTTCCTGGCCGGAGCCGGCAAGGACGACGTGATCCAGGAAGGCATGATCGGCCTGTACAAGGCCATCCGCGACTACCGGCCCGGCCGCAAGGCCGCGTTCCGGACCTTCGCCGACGTGTGCATCACCCGCCAGATCGTGAGCGCCATCAAGACCGCCACCCGCCACAAGCACGACCCGTTGAACAGCGGCGTCTCCCTGTCCAAGCCCCTCCCCCAGGACGACCACCCGGACCGCGTCCTGGCCGACGTCCTGCCTGCCATGGAGGTCTCGGATCCGGCCGAGCTGGTGGTCAAGGACGAGGAGATGGCCGGGGTCCGCAGGGCCTTCTCCGAGGTCCTGTCCGGGTTCGAGACCGAGGTCCTGCACCTGTACATCGAGGGCAAGAGCTACCAGGAGATCGCCAGGACCCTGAAGCGGGGCGTCAAGGCCATCGACAACGCCCTCCAGCGGATCAAGAGGAAGTTGGAGATGAGCCTCAGCGACGAGCCCGTTCCCGCGGGCTCGGCAGCCGCGCGCTGACCCGATCGGTGGGCGCGGCAGGATTTGAACCTGCGACCTCTCGCGTGTGAGGCGAGCGCTCTCCCGCTGAGCTACGCGCCCGGGGCCGGGGCCGGGTCACCATACCACCCGGAAAAGGGGACGGCGGGGTGTGCCCGCGTCACCCCGCCGTCAGGTCCGGCACCCCGAAGGGGCCGGACAACTGCACACAGTCTCTCACCCTCCGGGCGATTTTGCAATG